>CAMVIC010000222.1 GCA_947167435.1 uncultured Clostridia bacterium
CGATGATGCTCCCCACGGCCACCTCGTCCGGGTCCACCTGTTCCAGTTTCCCGTCCACCTCGATGTTCGCATAGTCCGGGCGGATATCCATCAGCGCGGAGATGCTGCGCCGGCTCTTGCCCACGGCGATGTTCTGGAACAGCTCGCCGATCTGGTAGAAGAGCATGACGGCCACGGCCTCGTTGAAGTCGCCGCTGCGTTCGTAGATTGCAAGACCGATGGCGCCCAGCGTCGCCACCGCCATGAGGAAGTTCTCGTCAAAGACCTGCCTGTTGCCGATGCCCAGGGCGGCCTTGCGCAGGATGTCCCAGCCGATGGTGACATAGGACGCGGCATACAGCACCAGCTTTGCCCACATCGGCAGAGGCAGGATATTGACCAGGATCAGCAGCACCGCCGAGACGGCGATGCGCCGGAGCATCTTTTTCTGTTTTCTGTTCATGGAGGTTTCCTCCTGTTTCTGTTCGATAAAAGCGCCCCTCTTTCACGGAGGGGCGTTGGGATCAGAAGAAGATTTCGCAGTCGGGCTCCACCTTGCGGCAGGCCTTCAGCACATCCTGCATGACCTTCTTGGGGTCGGCGCCCTCCTCAAACTCCACGTTCATCTTCAGGCTCATGAAGCTGACGGTGGCGTCCTTGACGCCGGCGGTCTTCCTGGCGGCCTGCTCCATGAGGTTTGCACAGTTGGCGCAGTCGACTTCGATCTTATAGCTCTTTTTCATGGCGATTCTCCCTTTCTGTGAAAATTAACAATTAAGCGCTTGTTTAATTTATTCTGCTTGAAGTATACTTGCGGTGAAACGGAAAGTCAACGCCCCGGGCGCACACACTTCCAAAAGGGAGAAAAGCATTTCCGAAAAGGAGAAAACCATGGAACCTCAGCTTCTGCCCCACGACCACGGCAACGGGAAAAAGGCCGCCTTTCTGCGCCATCAGCTGCTGCGCGGCGGGGAGTTTTCCGCCGTGGCGGAGGTCTTTTCCCTGCTGGACGACTCCAGCCGTCTGCGCATTTTCTGGCTGCTGTGCCACTGTGAGGAGTGCGTTCTGAACATCTCCGCCATGACAGAGATGTCCAGTCCCGCTGTCTCACACCACCTGCGCCTGCTGCGGGAGGCCGGTCTGGTCTCCACCCGCCGGGAAGGCAAGGAGGTCTACTACCGCGCCTCCGACACGCCCACCTGCAAGCTGCTGCACTCCGTGATCGAAAAGGTGATGGAAATCTCCTGCCCCCAGCTGGGTGAAGAGGATGAGGAGCGCGACGCCCCGACCTTCACCGCCGAGCAGGTGGAAACCGTGCGCCGCATGCACGACGAGCTGCTGCAGCACCCGGAGAGACGCCTGACGATTGAGGAGTTGTCCCACAAATACCTCATGAACCCCACCACGCTGAAGGAGGCCTTCAAGGCGGTGTACGGGGATTCCCTCGCCTCCCATATGAAGGAACATCGGCTGGAAAAGGCCGCGGAACTCCTGCGCCGCAGCGACGAGAGCGTCTCCGCCGTGGCCGCCGCCGTGGGCTACGACAGCCCCAGCCGCTTCTCCGCCGCCTTCCGGGACCGATTCCATCTGCTGCCCACGGAGTACCGCAGGCAGTTTAAATAATTCTGCCTATTTTAACTTATGGTAATAGTTTTATGTAAATTGATTTATGTATATAATATTATGTCTTGCCCGGCCGCTGCCCGTCCGTGCGCAGACGGCAAAGCGCCGGATTCCGGAGGCCGAAAAGCCTTGAATTTTGGAGGATTCACGGATTGACAAGACCTCGATATCTGGTAGAATAAAGCAAAATTTTATAAAGTTGGGGGTAATATCATATGGGTCTCAGCGAACTCTATGCCAACCGTTTTGTGGGTGAAGGCCTGACCTTTGACGATGTGCTTCTGGTCCCGGCGAAGAGCGACGTGCTCCCCGCGGACGTGGATCTCACCACGAAGCTCACCAACAAGATCAAGCTCAACATCCCGGTCATCAGCGCCGCCATGGATACCGTCACCGAGTACCGCATGGCCATCTCCGTGGCCAGAGAGGGCGGCATCGGCGTCATCCACAAGAACATGTCCATCGACCAGCAAGCCGAGCAGGTGGACATGGTCAAGCGCTCCGAAAACGGCGTCATCACCAATCCCTTCTCCCTCAGCGCCGAGCATACCCTCGGCGACGCGGACGCCCTGATGGCAAAGTTCCGCATCTCCGGCGTGCCCATCGTGGATGATGACGGCAAGCTCATCGGCATCATCACCAACCGCGACATGAAGTTTGAGACCGATATGTCCCGCCGTGTGGACGAGGTCATGACCAAGGAGGGTCTGATCACCGGACTCGTGGGCACCACGCTCGACGAGGCCAAGACCATCCTGCAGCGCAACCGCATTGAGAAGCTCCCCATCGTGGACGAGAATTACAAGCTCCGCGGCCTGATCACCATCAAGGACATTGAAAAGGTCCTTAAGTACCCCAACTCCGCCAAGGATTCCGCCGGCCGTCTGCTCTGCGCCGCAGCCATCGGCGTGACGGGCGATGTGCTCGACCGCGCCGGCGCCCTGATCGACGCGGGCGTGGACGTGCTGGTGCTCGACAGCGCCCACGGCCACTCCGCCAACATCATGCGCGTGGCAGGCCTGGTCAAGGAGCACTTCCCCGAGATTCAGCTGGTGGCCGGCAACGTCGCCACCGCAGAGGCCACCGAGGCCCTCATCAAGGCCGGCGCCGACTGCGTCAAGGTCGGTATCGGCCCCGGCTCCATCTGCACCACCCGCGTGGTGGCCGGCATCGGCGTGCCCCAGATTTCCGCCGTTCTGGCCTGCGCCGAGATGGGCGCCAAGTACGGCATCCCCGTCATCGCCGACGGCGGCATCAAGTACTCCGGCGATATCGTCAAAGCCCTCGCCGCCGGCGCCCATGTGGTCATGATGGGCTCGATGCTGGCGGGCTGCGAGGAGGCCCCCGGCGAGATGGAGGTCTTCCAGGGACGCCAGTTCAAGGTCTACCGCGGCATGGGCAGCCTGGGCGCCATGGCCAAGGGCTCCAAGGACCGCTACTTCCAGCAGAACAACAAGAAGCTGGTGCCCGAGGGCGTGGAGGGCCGTGTGCCTTACCGCGGACCCGTCAGCGAGACCATCTACCAGATGATGGGCGGCCTGCGCTCCGGCATGGGCTATGTGGGCGCGCACAACATCGAGGAGCTGCGCACGGACAGCAAGTTTGTCCGCATCACCTCCGCCGGTCTCAAGGAGAGCCACCCCCACGACATCTACATCACCAAGGAAGCGCCCAACTACACCATGAATCCCTGATCTTAAAAGACGCCAAAAGGCGCCGGATGAAAATCATCCGGCGCCTTTTTCGTCTGTATGGGGTTTACTTGTCCAGATAGCACTTCAGCAGCTCCTGCATCAGTTCATCCCGGTCGATGCGGCAGATGAGCGTGCGGGCGTTGTTGTAGTTGGTGATGTAGGTCGGATCCTCGGAGAGGATGTAGCCCACAATCTGGTTGATGGGGTTGTAGCCCTTGACCATCAGGGAATTGTAGACGGAGGAGAGAATCTCCTTCATCTCAGCCTTCGAGTCAAGCGCGGTAAATTTTCTGGTGGCGTCTTCCATGGATCTGCCCCTCCTCTTTTCGTCGCTCTATGGCTCCATTATAGCAGAAAAGGTTGTCAAGGCAAGTCAAAAAACGGCGAAAATTCGTTAAGAAAGCTTAAATTTTTTCAAGTATCTCAGCGCATGACCGCGTTGAACTTCTCCTTCAGGGCCGCGAGGACGGCGGCGACGGTCTCCTCGGCGTGGTCGTCGGTGAGGGTCTGGTCGTCGGAGCGCATGGTCAGCGAGAAGGCC
>CAMVIC010000223.1 GCA_947167435.1 uncultured Clostridia bacterium
ATATAGGGGAAATAGTCGTAGACCATGCCAATAACCACGGCGGACTCGGTGCCGATGATGTGCACGGGCTTGAGACCGATCAGACCGATAAGACTGTTGAAGATGCCGGTGTCCTGCAGAATGGTCATCCAGGCGTAGGTGCGGATCAGGAAGTTCATCCACATGGGAATCATGATCAGCGTGATGAGCACGCTCTGGGTGCGGGGGGCTGCCCGGGCCAGAATGTAGGCGATGGGGTAGCCCATCAGCAGGCAGATGACCGTGGAGATCACCGCCAGCTTCAGCGAACGCCAGAAAATCAGCAGATAGGTGTGTACCTCACGAACGGCGCCGCTCTCGTCGGTGATGGAGGAGGTGGCGGTAAAGAAGCGGGTGATGTTGTCAAAGGTGAAGTGATAGCTGTTGTCGGTAAAGGCGTAATAGGCCACAAACAGCAGCGGCACCACAATGAACAGCGCTGCCCACACCGAGTAGGGGGCAAGCACCAGGCGCTGAATCAGGTCGCCCCGACGGCGCACGGTGTTTTCGTTCTTCATTCGGCGCTCTCGCTTTCCGGCTCGGTCTCTACCAGCTCGCCCAGCTCTTCAATCTTTTCCAGCTCGCCGATCTCATCCAGTTCCATGGAGAAGCTGGAGTAGTCGCCGAACATGCCGGAGTACTCGCTCTTCTTCATGATGTGAATGGCGTCCGGTTCGATGTAAAGACCGATGTGCTCGTCCACGTCCACAAAATCCGTGGTCTGAATCATCCACTTGAAGCCCTTGATGTCCACGATGATTTCGTAGTGAACGCCCAGGAAGGTGACGGAGGTGACCACGCCCTTGAGCATGCCCTTGTCCTCGGAAACAATGTCCACATCCTCGGGCCGCACCACCACGTCCACCGGCTCCTGCTTGCCGAAGCCGCTGTCCACGCAGGTGAACACATGGCCGGAGAAGCTGACCTTTCGTCCTCCAGCATGATGCCGTCGAGGATGTTGCTCTCGCCGATGAAGTCCGCCACAAAGGCGTTCTTCGGTTCGTTGTAAATGTCGATGGGGGTGCCGATCTGCTGGATGCGGCCCTCGGACATGACCACTACCGTGTCGGACATGGACAGAGCCTCTTCCTGGTCGTGGGTGACGAAGACGAAGGTGATGCCGGTGGCCTTCTGGATTTTTTTCAGCTCCTGCTGCATATCCTTGCGCAGCTTCAGGTCCAGGGCTGCCAGAGGCTCGTCCAGCAGCAGAACCTTGGGACTGCTGACCAGGGCGCGGGCGATGGCTACGCGCTGCTGCTGTCCGCCGGAGAGGCTGGTGACGCTGCGCTTTTCAAAGCCGCCGAGAGCCACCAGATGCAGCATTTCGTTGACTCTTGTCTCAATCTCGGCCTTGGGCACCCGCTTTTCCCGCAGGGGAAAGGCCACGTTTTCAAACACGTTCAGATGGGGGAAGAGGGCATAGCGCTGAAAGACGGTGTTTACGTTGCGTTTGTAGGCGGGCAGGTCGTTGATGCGCTCGCTCATGAAGATCACGTCGCCCTTGTCGGCGCTTTCAAAGCCGCCGATGATGCGCAGCGTGGTGGTCTTGCCGCAGCCGGAGGGGCCCAGCAGCGTGAGAAACTCGTTGTCGTAGATGTCCAGACTGATGTCGTCCAGTACGACCTCGCCGTCAAAGGACTTGGTGATGTTTTTCAGCTCGATGATCTTGTTCATGCTCCGCCTCCCAAAACGAAAAAATGACGTATGCTTTTGCATACGTCACCTGGAAAAAACATGCAGATCGGCTGCCCATTCCGGGGGTACTGCCGCGTCTGTCAGGGATAGAGTCTTAGAGTCTATATAGCAAAGATTACTTTTACTACTCTTATTGACCATTTCACAAGTTTGTATGCTTTTCAGCACTGGTTTATAGTAACCAACTTATAAAATTTGCGCTCTTAACGCAATCAATAAGGCAACTAAAGTTGCCACCGCGCGTGCGGTTCTCGGCATTCGACCCGGCTGTCCGTGTGGCCTTGGCCTTTCCCGACGGGGAGAAGGCGGTCGCTATCTTGCTTCGGATAAACTCTATCCAATTGAGACAATCTATTTTAACAAGTTTCCCTTACAGTGTCAATAGACAAAACGGCGGTTTCTTGTCTTTTTTTAGCAGTGGTCAGGGGCGGAGGAATCCGGAATTGGGGATCGCTGCAGGAGGTATTCGTCCCCACTGTATGGGCGGACAGCATACGCTCGAAGGGGCGGATGCGGAACCAGATCCGCGTCCAGGCAGATGGGAGTGGAAAGAAAAGGATGCGGGTTAGATAAACATAACAAAGCGTATAGCCAAAAATACAAAAAATGTTGAAATAATCCTTGCGTTCCCGGGGGAAATCAGATACACTGAAATTGGAAGATTCTATCAACCATCCTGTTCGGAGGTGCGCTATGAAAAGAAAGGCAATGAGACTGTTTTCTCTGCTGCTGTGCCTGCTGCTGGCGCTGTCCCTGTGGCCGGCGGCGGCTTTTGCCGAGGAGGACGGGGCGGAGCCGGAAGCGGTTCTGAGCAGTGAGGCGGCGGAGAGCGAGACGGAACCGGAAGCGGAGCCCGAGCCGGAACCGGCGGCGGAGGAGCCTGCCGAAGAGCCGGAGCCGGCGGTGATTGAGGAACCGGCGATCCCGGAGGAACCCCAAGACAGGGAAGAGCCCGCCGGGGAGCCGGAGGAGCCGATGAACCAGGAGGAGACCGGGGATGAAAGGGTCTCCACCGAAAGCCGGGAGGCCCCGCCTGACAACGGCTGGTATCAGGTGGGCAGCAAATGGATGTACTACGTCAACGGAAAGCCCGTCAAGAATCAGGACAGGGTGATCGGCGGGGCGACCTATCACTTTGACAAAGACGGATACATGGTGACCGGTTATTTCACCGACAGCAAGGGAGAGCGGTATTTCGGCAGCGACGGCAAAATGCGGGTCAATTACTGGCACAAGCCGGGTGCGGTGTATTATTACTACGGCGCGGATGGCTACCTGGTGACGAACCAGGAGCGGGAAATCAACGGCAAAACCTACCGTTTCGACGCCGATGGGAGAATGCTGGCCACCAAGTGGGACGAGACCAGCAACGGCTGGCGATTTTTCGGGCCCGACGGGCACCTTCTGAAGAGCGAATGGCTCAAGCAGGGTTTGAAACGCTACTATTTCAACGCCTCCGGCTACATGGTCGCGAACAAGGCCAATTATGCCATTGACGGGAAGTATTACGGCTTTGACGCGGACGGCGTCATGCTCGCCTCCAAGTGGGTGCGCGTGGGTCAGTTCTGGCGCTACTACGGCGCGGACGGCGCCCTCTATATCAGCTGCTGGGCCAAGGCGGGGGATTACTGGTACTACTTCGACCGGGACGGCTACACGGTTTACAGCGAGACCGACTACAACATCGACGGCCAGCTCTACTGCTTCGACGAAAACTCCCACCTGCTGGTCAACCGCTGGGTCCGCGCCGGCAGCAGCTGGAGCTACTACGGCAGCGGCGGCGCCAAGTATGTGAGCCGCTGGCTCCACTGGGGCAGCGACTGGTACTACTTCAACGCAAAGGGCATTGCCCTGCGGAACACCGAGGAATACGTGGACGGATACTGGTACCGCTTCGACACGGAAAGCCGGATGGAGACCAATGTGTGGGTCCCCACCCAGGGCTCCTGGATGTACTACGGGCCAGGCGGCGCGGCCTATATGAACCGCTGGGGCTACATCGACGGCTGCTGGTATTATTTCCCCTCCGACGGTGTGGCCTACCGGAACACCGGGGCGCTGATCGGGGGCCAGGAGTACTGGTTTGACGTGAA
>CAMVIC010000224.1 GCA_947167435.1 uncultured Clostridia bacterium
CGCGGACAGCGGAAGACGTCCTTCGCCAGGTTGATGTTCATGTGCTTCTTGCGCGGGTCGGTGTCACAGCAGGGACAGTTGATGTAGTAGGAGCTGCGCCCGTAGGGCGGCTCCGGGATACCGAGCAGCGGGATCACATCCGCCATGTGGTAGAGTTCCATATTGCGTCCTTTCCGGGGATGGCCAGGTCGGCCATCCCCTCTATACTTTTTAACTTGCCTGTTGTACCGCATATTCACAGATCCTCTGGGCAGCGGACTTGATCGTCTCGTCGCCCTGGTACTTGGTTGCAAGCCAGCGCAGGGCACCCGGATCGATGCTCAGCACCTCCCGCAGGGACTTGCCGCTGAACTTGGTGATGGGACAGGGCGTCGCCATCGCCTGCTCCAGCAGCTCCTCCTCGGTGGGCTCAGGCTTGGCCGGGGTAACCTCGTAGGTCTCCGGCACAGCTGCCACGAGGGTCGGTTCTACAGATCCCACAGAGCCCTCCAGCTCCTTCGGGGCAATGGACTCGAAGTCCTCGCCCGCCATGGCGAACTGCAGGCCGAAGCCGGCATTTCGCAGAGCGATGCCGATCGCCGCCGTCTGCGCCCATTCTCTGGGGGAAACGGAGGGCTTGTCCGGGGCTTCGCCTCTGGACGCGCTGGCCTCCGCCAGATAGCAGTCGATGGGATCCTTGTAGCTGGGATAGACACGGGCCGTTGCCACAAAGCAGTCGTGCCCGGGCTCCGTCTGCACTGTGATCTTCCCCTCGGGGTACTTCATGCGGAACCACGCCATCTGGATCATCACGGGCAGGCGCTTGCGCACCTCCCCGGAAGACAGATCGGTGAAGTCCACGGCGAAGGGCGTGGGGTCGAAGCCTTCCACGGCATTGATTTTGGCGATCTCCGCCAGCATGGTATTTTTGTCTGTAGCCATAGTTATATCTCCTCTCACTGAAGCTGAATATGTGTGTAGGTCTCCCGATATTGCATCCAGATCGGCAGAAAGGTGTTGACGAGCTTGCAGATCGCACCCTTGTACTGCTCCGGCGCGGAGGCCTTGAAGCTGGCGAACTGTCTGCGGTTGTCCTTGACCACCCGCTGCAGGGATTCCTCCGCCGTCTGGCGGCGCTTCATCCCGGCGTCGTCTGTCCGGGAGCCGAACTTGCGTTCTCCCAGAAGAAGCTGGATGTAGGCGTCCACCAGCTGATAGTGGAAGCTGAGTGCCTTGCCGTCGGTGGTGACGGGGGCGGACTTGCAGATGATCTGGAAGGTGTCGATGACGTCGATCCTGTAGTTGAGCTCCTGCATGGGAAGCAGGATGTCCACGGGGAGCTTGCCTGCGCCGCTCTGGGCGTTCCAGGCGCTCTGCCGAAGCCGGTACTGTTCTAATACGGTAGCCATAGTAATAAAATCCTTTCTATTTAGATTTAGAGAGCGTTTGCAGCCGGTGGGCCAGGCAGGTGCCTCGGCGCTCGGCGTCGGTACGGTTGATCGCCATGCACAGGGCACGGCGCTCGCCCACGATGACGACCTTCTCCTTCCCGCGCGTGATCGCGGTGTAGACGAGCGGCCGGGTGAGCATGATGTAGTGTGCGTTCTGCAGGTTGAGGATGACGGAGCGGTATTCCGCGCCCTGGCTTTTGTGGACGGTGGAAGCGTAGCCCAGATCGAGCTGATCCAGCATGGACGAGTCGTATTCCGCGATCCGTCCGCCGAAGTCCACCTGTACCCAGGTCTCGCCGCCGTCCTCACGAATAGAAGTGATGTACCCAATGTCGCCGTTGCTCACATCCCGGAAATTTCGGGTCTGCATGACCTTGTCCCCACACCGAAAAAGGCGGGTGCCATAGGTAACCTCGGGCTTCCCGGGCCTCGGCGGATTCAGCAGATCCCGCAGCCTCGTGTTGAGGGCGTTCACGCTGGTCTCCGTCTTCTGGCGGAAGGGCGTCAGCAGGGCCACATTGTCCACGCCGTATCTGCGGACTTCCCGGAGATAGAGCTGCACCATGACCTCGGCGGAATCCGGAAGCTGGGGCGAGTTCAGAAACTCGAAGTCCGTCCCGTACTCCAGCGCCAGATTGCCGTGGCGGATGAGCTTGGCGTTGATGGCGATCCGGCTGCCCTCCCGCTGGCGGTAGACCTTGTCCAGCCGCACCACGGGGACGCAGGCGCTTGCGATCATCTCGCTCAGCACCGCACCGGGGCCGACAGAGGGAAGCTGGTCGGCGTCGCCGATCAGAACCACCTGACAACCCGGCTTGAGGGCGTCAAAGAGGGCGCTTGCCACATAGATGTCCAGCATGGAGATCTCATCCACCAAAAGCAGGTCTGCATTCAGCGGCGTCGGTGTGCCGAAGCAGCCGTCGTCGCCGGTGAAGAGCCCGATCGCCCGGTGAACGGTGGAGGCAGGATGCCCTGTGGATTCCTCCATTCGTCTGGCCGCCCGCCCCGTGGGAGCGCAGCAGACAATGTGAGCCTTCGAGTTGTACTTTTGGTAGATATCCAGAATCGCCTTCTGGATCATGGTTTTGCCGGTACCCGGACCGCCGGTGATGACGGTCAGGGGCTGGGTCAGCGCGGTTTCAATGGCGGCCTTCTGTTCCGTGGCGAGCCGGAGCTTCAAGCGAGCTTCTTCGGCAGAGATCTCCCTATATACATCTACGATGGAAAAAGCGGCCTTCATTGCAGTTTGGGAAATTATTTTTTCCGCAAGGTGCTGTTCGAGCCATGCCGTGCGCTCCCGGTAGACGAAGCCGAGGTAGGATGCCAGTCTCCCGTCTGCCAGCATACGGGCGGCGCGGTTGGCCAGCATCTCCTCCGTTAGCTCCGGCGTCTCCAGAATTTGCAGGCAGGCGGAAATGAAATGGTGCTTCTCCATGCAGAGATGACCCTTGCCCTCTGCGTCAGACAGGGTGAACAGCAGCGCCTGGTCCACACGCTCCGGAGAGCAGCGGGA
Organism: uncultured Clostridia bacterium; assembly: GCA_947167435.1. The sequence continues at coordinate 2,944 of CAMVIC010000224.1, forward strand.
CAGTCCCATCGACATGGCGATCTTGTCCGCCGTGTGAAAGGAGATGCCCGCCACCTCACAGAGCCGGTAGGGATGGTTCTGCACAATGTTCAGCGTCTGTCTGCCGTAGATCTCGAAGAGCTTGACCGCCCGGTTCGCTGTGATGCCGTGCGGCGCTAAGAACGCAACCACATCTCTCGCCGCCCGGTTTGCCAGATAGGAGTCCCGGATGCGCTTGAGTCGGCCGGGACCGATGCCGTTTACGGTCAACAGCTTGTCCGGGTCGTGATCAAGGATGTCGAGCGTCTTGTTGCCAAAGGTATCATAGATCCGTTCGGCGACCTTCGGCCCGACGCCCTTGATCTGCCCGGAGGAGAGGTAGGCCAGGATCCCTTCCTTCGTGGGGATCAGGATCTCGTCATACTGCTCTACCTCATACTGCATTCCGTGCTTCGGGTCCCGCTTCCAACTGCCCTTGAGCTCATACCGGAGATTCCCGGAGAGCGGCAGGCGGAAGCCCACCGCTTTGATCCGGGTCATGGGAGCGCCTGTCACCCCTGTTAAGGTTTCGCAGGGGCGATAGATCGCCACCATGTAGCTCGTCGGCGTGACTGCCTGGGCACTTTTGGGATAGACGAGACGTTCAAATTGACACAGCATGTGCCACCTCCTACAGCGGAGCCACGGTGACATGGAGCTTTCTGCTCTCGGAAGCACGGAGCACATCCGCATAGACCGTGGGGTATTTCTTTTTGAGCTCGGTGCTGTCCGTGCGTCTGGTGGTTCGGGTCACAAAGTCGATGAGCAGCTTGTCGGTGGTTGTTTCCAAAACACCGTGTTCATGCTCCTTCATCAGCTCTGCGATCTGCACGCTGTGGGCGG
>CAMVIC010000225.1 GCA_947167435.1 uncultured Clostridia bacterium
CGTCGAACTCAAAGTCGCCGTAGGCGCTGTAGGGCGCGTCACGCCGCACGTCGATATCCACGCCGGAGGCGCGGGCATGGGGGCCCACAGCGCCCAGGCGCAGGGCGTCCTCCCGGGTGAGCACGCCCACGTTTTTGGTGCGCAGGGCGATGGTCTTGTCGGTGAGGGCGATCTCGGTGATGCGGTCCAGGGGAGCCTTCAGCTTGTCACAGGCGTCCAGAATCTCCCGGCGCATATCGTCGCTGATGTCGCGGCGGGCGCCGCCCACGGTGACCATGGCATAGTTGACCCGGTTGCCGGTGAGCTTTTCCAGGATGTCCATCACCAGCTCACGCTCGTCCCAGATGTGCATGAACATGCTGTCATGGCCGATGATGTGGCAGGCGATGCCCAGCCACAGGAAATGGGAGTGGAGCCGCTCCAGCTCCGCGGTGATGACGCGGATATACTCGCCGCGCTTGGGGGCCTCCAGGCCGTTGATGGCCTCTACGCACATGGCGTAGGTGAAGGCGTGGGAGTGGGAACAGATGCCGCACACCCGCTCCACCAGCACCAGGGTCTGAATGGCGTTGCGCTCGGTGGCCAGCTTCTCGATGCCCCGGTGGTTATAGCCTACGAAAACCTCCGCGTCCTGAATGACCTCGCCCTCGGTGTAGAGCCGGGCGTGGATGGGCTCCTCCAACGCGGGATGGTAGGGTCCGATGGGTACGATATAGCTCATGCGTTCCCCTCCTTCCTGTTTTTCTCCACCAGCTCGGAGAGCGGCGTGACCATGATCTGGCCCTTGCCCTGGGTCTCCAGCATGTCCTCGGGCAGGAAGAGTCTCTTGGACACGTCCAGTCCCTCAAACTCGATGCCGAAGAGCTCATTGAGCTCCCGCTCCGGCCAGGTGGCGGCCGCGTCGTAGATCTCTCCGATGGAGGGGACGCTCATCTCCCCTACCACGTGGTAGGACTCCACGGCCGGATCCACGGCGTAGTCCCAGGAGATGTCCATGAGACCCTCCTTGTTGAGAAAGGCGTGGATCATGACCAGGTAACGGCCTTCCTTTCTCATCCGCTCTGCAATGGGTACGATCTGGTCTTTGCCGATGTCGATGCGTTTGTACTCCTGCAAATGAATCACCTCTCTAATCAAATGCATTGGATGTATTGGGGATACTGTATATGGGAAAATATTTGCCAACAGAATCATGAGGCAAAAGCCTCGCAGCGTTTTTCGCCCGCAGGCGAAAAAGAATTCAAATCCGTTTTTTGCGGGGCGTGTACCTCGCAAAAAACACTTCTCAGCCCGCCGGTGTGCGAGCGTCCCCCGCAAGCGAGTGCATGCAGCGCCCTGCCTTTTCCTGCAGGTCTCAGCAGATGCGCGGCAGTTGTGCGCCGGTGAGCTTCTGCAAAACCCGCCGTCCGCCCAGGGGCGTTTTCAGCAGCACCCGGCCGGGTGCTTCCCCGGTGACCATGCCGATCACCGCCGCGTCCCGCCCCTCCGGGCGGCTTCGCAGCAGGGCAAGGGCCTTTTCCGCCTCCTCCGGGGCAACCACCGCCAGGAGCTTGCCCTCGTTTGCGCTGTACAGCGGGTCGATCCCCAGCAGCTCCGAGGCGCTCTGCACCTCCGGCCGCACGGGAATGGCCGTCTCCGTCAGCTCGATGCCCAGCGCCGTCCCCTCCACAAACTCGTTGAGGGTGGTGGCCACGCCGCCGCGGGTGGGGTCCCGCAGCACCCGAACGCCGCCGCAGGCCGAGAGCAGAGCGTCTGCCAGGCCGTTCAGCGCCGCGCAGTCGGAGCGGATGCTGCCCTGCAGCATGCCGCTTCGCGCCAGCATCACGGCGGTGCCGTGGTCGCCCACGGTGCCGGAGACCAGCACCGCGTCGCCGGGGCGGAGATTCTTCGGGCTGAGCCCGGGATGCTTCAGAAAGCCGATGCCGGCGGTGTTCAGGTAGAGCTTGTCGCCCCGGCCCCTTTCCACCACCTTGGTATCGCCGGTGACCACCTGCACCCCGGCGGCCTGAGCCGCCTTCCGGAGGGAGTCGATGACCCGCTCCAGGTCTCCCATGGGCAGGCCCTCCTCCAGAATCAGGGAGCAGCTGAGATATCTGGGCTCGCCGCCGCACATGGCAATGTCGTTGACGGTGCCGCACACGGCCAGCTTTCCGATGTCGCCGCCGGGGAAGAAGATGGGGTCCACCACGAAGCTGTCGGTGGAGAACACCAGCTGTTCCCCGCCGGGGAGCAGCGCCCCGTCCCCCAGCTGCCGCAGGGCGGGATTGTCCAAGGCGGGCAGGATAAGATTTTCAATCAGGCGGGCGGTTTTTTTCCCCCCGCTGCCGTAATCCAGGGTAATGATTTCGTCCATTGTCGCACTACTATCTACTAATTACTGACTACTGATTTCTAAGCACTAAGCACCAAGCACTAAAAACTATACTTGTACGCCGCCGCGCAGGCGCCCTCGGAAGACACCATGCAGGGGCCCACCGGGTCCTCCGGCGTGCAGGCCTTGCCGAACAGGGGGCAGCCCTGCGGGCCCAGCCGGCCGGTGATCACCTCGCCGCAGCGGCAAGCCGTGGGCTTGTCGGCCGCGGCGGGCGTGATGCCGAAGCGCGAGAGCGCATCGAAGTCACGCAGCTCCTCTTTCAGGGCAAGGCCGCTGTCCGGAATCTGTCCCAGGCCACGCCACAGGGCGTCCCGCGGTTCAAAGCACTCCTGCAGTACGCGCCGGGCAAGCACGTTCCCCTCCGGGCGCACCGCCCGGGGATAGGCGTTTTGCAGGCGGGGTTTTCCCTCCCTGATCTGCCGGAGCAGCAGATACACCGCCAGCAGAATCTCCTCCGGCTCAAAGCCGCCGATCACCGCCGGCATCCGGTACTCCTCCGCCAGGAAGCGGAAGCCCTCCTCGCCCACGATGGTGGCCACATGGCCCGGGCACAGAAAGCCCTTCACCCGGAAATCCTCCATGGCCAACAGGGCCCGCAGGGCCGGTTCCACCCGCTTGAGCAGGGACCAGACCGTGAAGTTCTTCACTCCCTGCTCCCTTGCCGCCAGAATCGCCGCGGCGGTGCCGGGGGCGGTGGTCTCGAAGCCTACGCCCAGAAACACCAGCTGCCTGTCCGGGTTCTGCCGGGCAATAGCCAGAGCGTCCATAGGGGAATAGACCAGCTCCACCCTTGCGCCCAGGGCCCGGCGGCGCTGCAGGCTGTCCCCCGGTCTGCTGCCGGGGACCCGCAGCATATCGCCGTAGCTGCTGAGGATCACGTCCTTCTCCATGGCCAGGTCCAGCACCCGGTCGATGTCCGCCGCCGGGGTCACGCAGACCGGGCAGCCCGGGCCGCTGAGCAGCTCCACCCCTTCGGGCAGCAGGCTTTTCAGCCCCGAGCGGGCGATGGACATGGTGTGGGTGCCGCAGACCTCCATGAGCTTGACCGGCTCCGGCTGCAGCTCACAGATGGCGGAGAGCAGTTCAGCTGCCGTTGGCATCGCGCACTTCCTCCCAGGCCTCCAGGTCCTCCATGGCCTGCTGCTCCGGCAGGCGCTCGATGGCGAAGCCCGCGTGGACGATCACATAGTCGCCCACCTTCGGCTCCGGGATGAAGTCCACCCGTACGGCCCGCTGCACGCCCAGCGCCTCGCCCACGGCGTCCTTGCCGTGAATCTCCGTCAGTTTCAATGGGACTGCCAAGCACATATCCGTTAACCTTCCTGTTGTCAAAACGTTCTTTACCGGGTGCCGTTGCGTCCGGCGATCACCAGCTGCCCCAGGGAAAGCCCTTCGTCGTTGCAGCTGACCCGCCTGTGCAGCCAG
>CAMVIC010000226.1 GCA_947167435.1 uncultured Clostridia bacterium
ATCGCCCGCGTGGAGCAGGAGCATCCCTGGCTCAGGGGCAAGCGGATCGAGGGCGTGGCGGACCCGGCCATCTGGGACGCCAGCCGGGGCGAGAGCGTGGCGGAGACCTTCATGCGCTACGGCATCTTCTTCACGCCGGGGGACCATGAGCGGATACCGGGCTGGATGCAGTGCCATTACCGGCTGCAGTTTGATGAGAACGGGTACTCGCGGATGTATGTGTTCAACACCTGCGCGGCCTTCATCCGGACCATCCCGCTGATGATGTTCGACGAGCACAGGGTGGAGGATCTGGACACGGACCTGGAGGACCACGTGGCGGACGAGTGGCGGTATCTGTGCATGAGCCGCCCGGTGACGCCGCTGCGGGAGGTGCCGAAGCGGCAGATTATCAGCGACCCGCTGAATCAGTTTTCAGTTTTCAGAGAATAGTTTTCAGGAGACGGGGGAGACGCCGCTGCGGCGGGACCCTCATCTGTCGCCGCGGCGACATCTTCCCCCCAGAGGGGGAAGAACAAGAGATTTACGAGGAGGAGAGTATGCGAGAGAAGGACAAGACCGGGGTGCGGGATGAGCTGGCCGGGCTGCCGGTGGACCGGGAGCGGCTGCAGGAGTTCAACATCATCCTGGAGAAGTACAAGGCCGGGAAGAAACGGCTGGAGAAGCGCGTGGTGGCCGCGGAGCAGTGGTGGAAGCTGCGCAACGAGGCCGAGGAGCGGAAGCAGAACATCGGCTGGGACGAGGGCTTCCGGGCGAAGAGCGGCTGGCTGCACAACGTGATCATCTCCAAGCACGCCGACGCCATGGAGAGCTATCCGGAGCCCATCATCCTGCCCAGGGAGCCGGGAGACCGGGAGCAGGCCAAAATGCTGACGGCGGTGATTCCCGTCATCCTGACCCAGAACAAGTTCGAGCGCATCTATTCGGACGTGGCCTGGCAGAAGCTGAAGACCGGTACCGGCGTGTATAAGGTCACCTGGGACGCGGACAAGCTGGGCGGCCTGGGGGATATCGACATCAGCCGCGTGGACCTGCTGAGCGTGTTCTGGGAGCCGGGGATCACGGATATCCAGAAGAGCCGGTACTTCTTCCACTGCGAGCTGCAGGACAACGAGCTGCTGGAGCGGCAGTACCCTCAGCTGAAGGACAAGCTGAAGGGCGACGTGACCACGCTGACCAAGTTCATCTACGACGACAACGTGCCCACGGACGGGAAGAGTCTGGTGGTGGACGTGTACTACAAGCTGCCGGAGGGCGGCAGGACCGTGCTGCACTACTGCAAGTACGTGGGCAATGAGGTGCTGTACTCCACGGAGAACGAAGCGGCGGGCGGCGTGCCTGTTGCGGAGGAGCCGGAGGAGAGCTGGCAGGACCGGGTGGGCCGGATGCTGCAGGACGGCAGCAGGGCCGGGCATACGGGCGGACAGGACGCCGGCGGAGGCGCCGGGGTGCGGAAGGTGGAGGAGGATGTACCGGGTGCGGCTGGAGAACGGCGGGCGGATGATATCCGCCCCTACGGAGCGGGACCGGGCATGGGCGCTGGACCGGGAGACACCTCATCCGCCCTTCGGGCACCTTCTCCTCAAGGAGAAGGCTTTGGGGGACCGGGTGCTGGTGCGATGCCTGGGATGCCGGGTGCTGTGCCTGCGCCTGTTGAGCACCACGGGCTGTATGACCACGGCCTGTATCCCTTCGTTTTTGACCCGCTTTGGCCGGTGGAGGGCTCTCCCTGCGGCTATGGCTACGTGGACCTGAGCATGAACCCGCAGATTCAGCTGGACATGCTGGACACGGCCTTCCTGAAGAACGCCATGGTGGGCGCCACGCCCCGATACTTCCAGCGGATCGACGGGGCGGTGAACGAGAACGAGTTCCTGGACCTGAAGAAGGCCATCGTCCACGTCAGCGGCAACCTGGACGAGCAGAGCCTGCGGGTGATCGACTATAAGCCCCTGGCGGGCGGGTATCTGAACTTTTACGCCAACAAGGTGGCGGAGCTGCGGGAGACCAGCGGCAACACCGAGACGGCCCAGGGCATCAGCTCCGGCGGGGTCACGGCCGCTTCCGCCATCGCGGCCCTTCAGGAGGCCAGCGGCAAATCCAGCCGGGACGCCATCCGCTCCGGCTATCTGGCCTTCGCGGAGCTGACGAACCTGTGCGTGGAGCTGGTGCGCCAGTTTTACGACCTGCCCCGCATCTTCCGCATCCGGGGGAAGGCGGGGGAGGAGTTTGTCAGCCTGGACAACAGCGCCATGCTGCCCCAGCCCCTGGGCCTGATGGGGGAGGACCTGGGCTATCGGCTGCCCGTCTTCGATATCAGGGTGGAGGCCCAGAAGCGGGACGCCTACACCCGCACCGCCCGCAACGAGCTGGCCCTGCAGCTGTACGGCCTGGGCTTTTTCGACCCGGCCAACGCCGCCGCGGCCCTCAGCTGCCTGGACATGATGGACTTTGAGGGCAGGGAGGAGCTGACCGAGCGGCTGCGCGCTGCCGCCGCCGCGGCGCCGATGCCGCCCCTTTCCGGCGGGCAGCCGGGAGCGGAGGCGGACGCGCCGACGGCGGACCCGGCCGAGCAGGCGCGGCTTCGCAGCAGCCTGGCCGCCTTCATGCCGGGGACCGGGGCATGACCGCCGTCACCATCCCGGCCGGGCGGAGCGACGAGCTGGCACTGCGGGTGCAGGGGCACAGCGGCTTTGCCCCGGCGGGGCAGGACCTGGTCTGCGCGGCGGCCTCCGTCCTGGCCTTCACCCTGGCCCGGGCCGCCGGGGAGAGAAGCGACTATCACGGATTCGTGACCGTGGACCGGGAGGCGGCGGTGATTTCCGTCCGCTGCCGCCCGGAGAAAGAGGCATGGGCGGCCTGCCGGGTGCTGTTCGACACCGTCATCACCGGCTTTCGTCTCCTGGCGGAGGCGGCGCCGGAATACATTCAGATAAGGAGCGATGAACATGGCAGCGAATGCAAAACGGACCCTGAGCCTTGAGGAAAAGAGGCCCGGGGAAGACGAGGGCGGCGCGGCGGCCTATGCCCGCAGCCTGCAGCAGCTTACGCAGGCGGGGGATCTGCCGAAGGCCGGTGCCGCCCCTGCGCAGGTGCCGGGCGGTCCCGCCGCCGAGCAGGGCCCCGGGGGCGGCGGCTTTTCCTACGACCTGGACGCCGACGCCCTGTATCAGCAGTACCGGGACCGGTATCTGCAAAACGCAAGGCAATCCATGCGCGACAGCATGGGGCAGGCCGCCGCCCTCACCGGCGGCTACGGCAGCACCTACGGCGAGGCCCTGGGCCAGCAGGCCTATGACGAGACCATGCGGGGTCTGACGGACCGGATCCCGGACCTGGAGAAGAGCGCCTACGGCAAGTGGAAGGACCGGCAGGCCCAGACGGGGCAACAGTACGCGAATCTCTCCGCCGCCATCATGAGCAGCGGCTATGTGCCCGACGATGAAGAGCTGGAGGCCGCCGGCATGAGCCGCGAGCAGGCCGCAGCCCTGCGCCAGGCCTGGATCGCCCGCTACCCCGGCGCAGCCTACATGAGCGGCGCCCTGAGCGCGGAGAATTATTTCAAGCTGACAGGCCGCCCCGCCCCGGGCACCTGAGAGGGGCAGAGAAACTGAAAACTGAAGACTGAAAAAAAGAATACTGAAAAAATGAGGAACGGCGGGCGGATGACCGCGTGCCCGGGGGGATATCCGCCCATGCGGCGGCGAACCTGCGTTTTCGCGTGTAGGGGAGGGGCTCGCCCCTCCCGCGGACATCGCACCGCGGCCGGGGCTTTCGGGAGGGC
>CAMVIC010000227.1 GCA_947167435.1 uncultured Clostridia bacterium
AAATCTAGATTTTAAAAAGATCATACACTAGTACGCAAAGAGGCAGACCAGGGCGGCAGCCCAGAAAAGGCTGCGCCTGTCCGCAAATGCAGCCTGCGCCCATTGTCGGAGGATCGCTCATCTTGAAAAAGCAAACAGCAAACAAAACAGAACAACCGAAGACAGGTTCTCTGCTTGTTTACTGTCGGAAACAACAGGACAGCCGAAGCTGCCGAGAAATACAAAAGACGAAAGATACCGTCTTAGGACAGCAGAAGCTGCCGAGGAAATACTGGGACAGCAAAAGCCGTCGTGAAACTGGGACACTGTCGATGCAATGACGTGAAACTATTTCAGTCTATAAATCCGTTTTCGGATTTCATAACTGGCGCGATGATTATTGCCCTTAGGCGCATTTGTATTTTACGGCGTATCTGAAGAATTGTCAATTAGGTTTTTTGTCATAATGTGCCAAGTTTATGCCGAAATCCGCCCGGCGCCGGGGCGGTTGCCTCGGCTCCGGGCGGATTTCTTCTTCCTCCCGGAGCGTGCGCTCCCGGTCCTTCTGATTCATGTGCTTCAGGAAGACCTGTTCGATGTGGATGCTGCTGAGCCAGCTGACAAAGGCAGGAAGCAGAAAGACCAGGAACGGAACGATCAGGATCGCCGCGATGGCAAGGACCACGAAGATCAGCACGAACAGCGCCTTGAGCGGATGGGCGGCCATCAGCAGAAAGCTCAGCCGGACCGATTCCAACGCCCCGCCCTCAAAGCGGGAGCAGTAGGCAAACAGATACTGTGCCCAGGCGCAGACAATCGCCATGAAGCAAAGGATTACCCAGTAAAGGTTGCCGAGGGGCTTCCCCTGCTTCAACATGTTGCGGAAAACCAGGGAGTCGAAGAAGAGCAGGACGAGCGCCGTCAAAATGATGATCCAGCAACCGGTGGCGCGCTTGAAGCTCTCCTTGAAAGCTTCCCAGAAGGTGCGCCAGAGATAGCCCTCTCCCCTGCGGATGTAGCGGTATACCGTCGTGTACAACGCGGTGGAGGAAGCACCGATCGTGATCACCGGCAGGCTGAACACCAGCCAGAGCACGCTCAGAAACAGGCAGTCGGCAACTCTGGACAGGCCGCGCATGATGGGGTTGTTGATGTTGAGATACTTTTTCATGGTGCCTCCTCCTTGATCGTTAATTCGTATGTTCTGTCAGATCGCTGAAGGTCACGCTGTTGTTCTCCGCGAAGAGACAGACGGGCTTGCCGCTGACGCCATAGAGGCGGACCGTCAGACCCGCGACGCCGTCCACATAGAAGACGCCCACTGAGCCCTCCTGCAGATAGGTGAAGAAATAGGTCTGGTTGGGGTCCAGAACGGCAGTCGTTTCCGTAATGGGCGTGGAGCCTTCGTTGAAGCTGAGGCTGATGGTGTCGCCGTTGGGGTCCAGGGAGATCAGCTTATATTTGTCGGATTTGCCGCTGTAGTCGAAGGCCAGGCCAAAGCTGCCGGATGCGTTCTTCTGCGCCAACGATTTCATTGCCTTGAAGCTTATGACCGCCGTGAAGAACATGGGCCTCTCGATCCCGGAGGACGTGATGGTGACCGGCTTCGACGGCTCGCCGGAGTCCGAGGTCGTCACCCCAGCTCTGACTACCGCCAGCATCCCCAGCATCGAAATCGGCCGCATGATTTTAGGAACGCAGAGATAATCCTTTGCCTTTCAAACACTTAACCATTTTGGGCCCCTTTCTCCAGGCGAGAAAAAGCCCCACTATAACGGTGTTAGTGTAGCTCAGCAGGGCCATTTTTTCAAGACTGCGTTTTCAAATTATCGGGCTGCTGATATATGCTTCGACTCTTTCCGCTTCACTGGCTTCTCGCTGAAAAAGAACCGAACGAAGCCGGAGACGCTTCATCGCGCAGAAGTTCAGTTTATTAAGAGGTCGTCCCGAGGATCTCTTCCGCAATCCGGCGTTTACTGACGCAGCGATCCATAGCCTGCTTCTCCAGAAAGCGGTGGGCCTCGGGTTCCGTCATGCCTCGCTGCTCGATCAGCAGCCATTTCGCACGGTTCAGCATTTGGATCTCCTGCATTTTTTGCTCCACGGTCTGGGTGCTTTCTTCCATTCTGCGGAGCCGTTCCCGTGCCGCGGTCATCCACTGCAGGGCTCTTGCCAGGGCCTGCTGCGTCGTCGGCTTGGGCAGGGTAAACACACCCCGGTCCACTACCTGGCTGTGGATCTCCTCCTGCAAGGCCGCCCGGACCAGCATCAGGACTACCGTTTGCCGATTTCCGCACTGGGCAATAGAAAAGGCGGTGCCGAAGTCGTCCGGCAGCGGCGCGTTGACGATCACAAGGTCATAGACCCGCTCCAGGGCGGCGCGCTTCGCCGCGCTGACGGAAGGCACGATCCGAATGGGTCCGTAGGCAGACGCCGGAAGCAGGTCGGTGATCGCCTGATTGAAGCGCTCGGAATCAGACGCCAGTAAAACGCTGCAGCATTGCTGAGAAAAAACCACGGATCGACCCTCCTTTCCCTCGAATATCGCGCGCTCCGCGAAACGTTGTCTTGCGCATGAATACTATTTCTTGATGAACGGGATATAAACCGTTTCATCAAATATTCGTATAGGCGTCAATCAGCATCTGCGGCAGATGCCTGCGGACGAAGGCGCTTCCGGCGGCGATCCGTGCGGCTTCCGCTCTGTCGGCGGGCAGCCGTTTATATTGCTCCAGAATGCGGGCGTCCGCCGTAAAAATGTTCACATCGGCGGCGGGAGGCAGGGCAAGGCCGGCTTCCATCCCGTCCATGGCGGCATGGATCAAAAGAGCAAAGGCCAGATAAGGATTCGCGCCGGGGTCCGGAGAGCGGAGCTCCGCCCGGCGGAACTCTCCCGCTGCCGCGGGAACGCGGACAAGCTGAGACCGGTTCTCGCTGGACCAGGAGACGTATCTGGGGGCCTTGTCCCGGCCCAGACGGGCGTAGGAGGCCTCCGTGGGGTTCAGAAACACGGTGATGTCGGGGACGTATTTCAGAATCCCTGCGATCATATGCGAAAGCAGATCCTCGCCGGAGTCGGCGCGGACCGACATATTGATGTGGAAGCCGCTGCCCGGGGCATCCGCCAAGGGCCGCGGGGAGAAGTCCGCGCAGAGCCCGTTCCTGGCCGCGACGGTCTTGACGACCGCTTTGAAGCGCATGGCGTTGTCCGCGGCAGTCAGAGCGTCGGAATACCGGAAGTCGATCTCGTTCTGGCCGGGCCCTTCCTCGTGATGGGCTCCCTCCGGCTGAATGTTCAGCGCCTGAAGGAACATGCAGATCTCCCGTCGGATCCCCTCGCCCTTATCCTCCGGTGCGGTATCCATATAGGAGGCCCGATCGTATGGCCGGTCGGTAGGCTCGCCTTCGTCATTCAGGCAGAACAGATAGAATTCCAACTCCGAACCGAAGGAAAAACGCAGCCCGGCCCGTTCCGCTCTCGCCACCGCGTCAAGGAGGATCGAACGGGTATCGTTTTCAAATCTGCGTCCATCCGGATAGGTCACAAAGCAGCGAAGCTCCACCAGCTTTCCCTGGTCCGGCCTCCACGGCAGCAGCGTCAGGCTGTCCGCGATGGGATGGAGGAACAGATCTGAGTGCACCTGGCCGCCAAAGCCCGCGATGGCGGAGGCGTCGATGGCGATGCCATAGGTAAACGCCCGTTCCAGCTCCGTGGGCAGAATGGCGATATTCTTTTGCCGTCCGAATACGTCGCAAAAGCTCAAATGAACTGAACGGAGTGAACATGCCGCTG
>CAMVIC010000228.1 GCA_947167435.1 uncultured Clostridia bacterium
AGATAGGCGCCAGTTTCTTCAAAATCACAGTCAATGCTTTCCTGCTCCACGAGACGTCGGTATTCCCGGATCGCAGCCTCGTTCGCGGCAGCGTAGGCTGCTGCGCCAACCGACCCGAGCGTGGAGCGCAGCCGACTGTAGATCAGCCCGTGCTGCGACGTGATTTTTGCCGTGGTATTGCGCGTCTGACCGCTTGCCATCCGGTCCGCCTCCAGAACCACCACCTCATGCCCGTCGTGCCGGAGCGCATCGGCGCACAAGAGCCCCGCCATCCCCGCGCCGATGACGGCGATTTCACAGCGCAGATCCTCCCGAAGCCTCGGGCGCGGCTCGATCTGACAGCTTTTGCTCCAAATGGATTCCATTGCGTTTCTCCTCACGTGTTCAGATGATTCAGATTTGCGACGATTTCCGCGAGCTGATTCGTGGGCGGCATACATCGGTGATCGCTGCAAAGATACCAGGTCGTCGATCCGTTCCGCAGCGGGTATTCCGCCGTCGGCTGCCGCAGGACGCGCACGACCGATTCCGGCGGCATGACAAAGGGCAGCGATCGGAGCTCGGGATCCTGCGAAGGAACCACCGTCAGCGTCGTCGGGCTGTCATGGACAAGCTGCGCGAGCATGGTCATTGCAAAGCCCGACGGATACGCTGCCGCAGCGGACGCCAGAAAGGAGAGCTGCTGCTCGGCGGCGATGCGCCATTCGTCCTTCTGTGTGATCTGATACAGACGCGTCAGATTCCACGCCATCAGGGAGTTTCCGCTGGGCATTGCGCCGTCAGAAAGCTCCTTTGCGCGAAGCAGCAGGCGCTCTGCATCCGCGGCAGTCAAAAAGAAGCCGCCGTTTTCAGCGTCGGAAAAGCGCTGGAGGACTGTGTGACAGAGGGCTTCCGCGTCTGTCACGCGGGATTCCTCCAGCGTTGCGCCGTAGAGTTCAAGCTGCGCCGAGGCAAGGGCGGCGTAATCATCCAAAAAGCCCTTGCTTCCCCGCCGTCCGCCTGCAAAGCTCGCGTAGACCGTGCCGCCCTCCCGGAGGGCTCGTTTCAGAAATGCGTCCGCCTTTTTTGCGGCGAGAAGATAGCCTTCTTCCCGCGTCGTGCGGTATAACACGCAAAGGGCCGCGATCATCAACCCGTTCCAGGCGGTCAGGATTTTGTGATCCGTGTTCAGCACCGTTCGGTTTTGGCGGTAAGCCAGTACCTTTGGCAGATACGGCGCAAGAGAACGGTCGTACGGGTCGCTCCTGATCTCGTTCGGGATGCTTTTTCCGGCGAAATTGCCGTCGGGCGTAATATCATAATGACGGCAAAAGGCCTGCCCTGCTTCCGCTCCCAGCAGCGCGGTAAGCTCCTGCGGCGTGAAGAGATAATATTTGCCCTCCTCGCCCTCGCTGTCCGCGTCCTGCGCGCTGTAGAAGCCGCCCTCGGGTGAAGCCAGCTCCCGCAGCGCGTAGTCTCCCGTTTTCCGGGCTGCGGAAAGCAGCAGCCTTTTCAGCTTCTCGTCGGTCGTGCCCTGCCCGGCCGCGCATAAGGCCGGGATCAGCAGGGCGTTGTCATAGAGCATCTTTTCAAAATGCGGCGTCAGGAATTTCCGATCGGTAGCGTACCGGCAGAAGCCGCCGCCGACGTGATCGAACAGACCGCCCCGAACCATGTGCAGGAGCGTCTGTTCCGCCATTTCCGCTGCGTACCTCTGTCTCCGTTCGCGCCCGTAGGCAAGCAGAAACAGCAGATTGTGCGCCGCAGGGAACTTTGGCGCACCGCCAAAGCCGCCGTATACAGAATCATAATCGCGGGCGAATGCCTGGAATGCTTTTTCCGGCAGATCGTCCGCTTTCGCGTTTTCCGGCCGACCTGCATCCTGCAGCGTACGGAGCAGGCGCTCCGCCTGATCGAGCAGCGCGGATCTGTTTGTTTTCCACTGTTCGGCGATCACAGTCAAAAGCTCTCGCAGACCGTACATACCGCCGCGGCTGACCTTGGGGAAATACGTCCCGGCAAAAAACGGCTTCTGATCCGCTGTCATAAAGATGCTGTTCGGCCAGCCGCCGCTGCCCGTGAAGGCCAGACACACGCGCATATAGACGCTGTCAATGTCCGGGCGCTCCTCTTTGTCAACCTTAATGGAGATAAAATGGCGGTTCAGGAGCGCTGCGATCTCCGGGTCCTCGAAGCTCTCCCGCGCCATGACGTGGCACCAGTGGCAGGTGCTGTAGCCGATGCTCAGGAACACAGGCTTGTCCTGCTCCCGCGCCAGCGTAAAGGCCTCCTCCGACCAGGGATACCAGTCAACAGGATTGTTCGCGTGCTGCAACAGATAGGGACTTGTCTCGTGTGACAAATGATTTGGCATAAGGATTCTCCTCGCAGGCAATTCCAGATTCAAGAATAGTCTGCCGCATTTGCAGAACCATATTCGTTACCTGACACATGAGCATATTTTTCTGCTTGACCAAGAATGATTTTGCCGCAACCAATAGCGGAAAGAAACGATAGTATTTGATTGAGGTCCTACTGACAGACCGCTATCAATATGACTGATAGTAAGCGTATAAGGGTATAGATTATATTCTTCTATGCCAGCCATGAACGCAACTCACCGGCTCCAACGCTGGCATTTGCGCTTAGTCAGAGCTTGAGGCCGGATTATATAAATTATTACCATATTTTATTGAGTATTACCAATTTTAATATTGATTCTGCTGGAAAAAGGTGCTATACTAAAAAATAGAAAGCTTATCTTAACGATGGCTTGTTATTGTGTATCGAAATATATAGCTGCGCTGTAACTGATTAATTGTTTAACACAATTGCCGAAGTCAAGGTAATCGTTCTTGGTCAGCGAGTTGACGTATTACGTTCTGAGACGTGAAAGGGGTGGCAGCTTGGACCACAAGCAAAGAAGAATAAACGAATATGAAATAGACATAATCGAAGTAATCAAAGCTTTGCTCAAAGGCTGGTGGCAGATTCTCCTGGCAGTGATTGTGGGAATGGGGCTTATGTTTACATATACCCGCCATATCGCGGTGCCGGAATACCAGTCCTCCGTTTCCTTCTATGTGAATAACGGGCAGCGTTTCGAAGACAAGATCAGCACTTCGGATATTTCGGCTTCCCAAAGCCTGGTAGACACTTATATCGTTATTCTCAGGTATGGTACGACTCTGGATGCGGTGATCGAAGATACGAAGATCAGCTATACCGCAACAGAGCTGTCCAAGAAGATTGAATGTTCTGCCATCGACGACACAGAGGTTTTTCAGGTGACAGTGTCGGATCCGTCTCCGGAGCAGGCAACCATGATTGCGCGATCCATTGAAAGGATACTCCCGGATAAGGTTTCAGAGGTGATTGAGGGAAGTACGGTTCGGATTGTTCGCAATCCTTCCGTACCGACTTCGCCGTCCTCCCCGAATTTGGTGAAAAACCTGATTCTGGGTGGGGTGGCAGGACTGTTGTTAAGTTGCGTTTACATATCCCTTCGTTTTATCCTGGATGACCGCATCCGAGATGCTTCCAGAATGTTGAAGGATACCTATTCCTACCCGATTCTTGCTGTGATTCCGGATCTGGCGGCAGAATCCAAGGGGTATTACTACAACTCCTATGCGAGGAAGAACGTACATGATTAAGCAAAAAAAGATGAACGGATCAAAGAAAAACGAGGGTCCGGACCAATTTCTGGGTGAGAAGCTGAAATTCTCCGCAACAGAGGCATATAAACTCCTTCGCACCAACTTGTTTTTTTGCTTGCCGGAAG
>CAMVIC010000229.1 GCA_947167435.1 uncultured Clostridia bacterium
TCCTGGGCTGGACCCTGGTCTGGGCCTTCTTCGCCACCTTCCTGACCTACTTCCTGGGCATGGCGGTGGCCATCATGATCAACAAGAAGGGCATCCGCTTCAAGAAGCTGTGGCGGACGATCCTGGTGATGACCATTGCGGTGCCCCAGTTTGTGTCGCTTCTGTATGTGGGCAAGATGTTTGCCTCCGACGGCCTGGTGAACGCCTACCTGCTCAAGTGGGGCTGGATCCAGACGGCGATCCCGTTCTGGGACAACGCCACCTATGCCCGCATCCTGATTATTGTCATTAACCTCTGGATCGGCATCCCCTACACCATGCTGATCGTGACAGGCCTGCTGATGAACATTCCGGCGGAGCTGTACGAAAGCGCCCGCATCGACGGCGCCAACGCCTTCCAGACCTTCCGGAAGATTACCCTGCCCTACATGCTATTCGTCACGGGGCCCTTCCTGCTGACCCAGTTTATCGGCAACCTGAACAACTTCAACGTCATCTTCCTGCTTAACCGCGGGCGACCGCAGTCCATGAGCCTTTCCAACAACGCCGGCTCCACCGACCTGCTGGTGACCTGGCTGTACAAGATGACCATCAACGACTCCAACTACAAGATCGCCGCCGTCATCGGCATCATGGTGTTCCTGGTAACGGCTGTGATTTCCCTGATCGTGTACAACACAATGCCGTCTGTCAAGGATGAGGAGGGATTCCAGTAATGGCGAGAAAAAGAAAAATCGGCAACGCGATCGTCTATGCGATCCTGATTGTGATGAGCATCATCTGGCTTTTCCCCTTCGTGGGCCTGGTCCTGCAGAGCTTCCGCGGGGAGTACGGCGGCATGGTGGACTATCTGGTGCCCAAGCAGTTTTCTCTGGTCAACTATCAGTTCCTGTTCGGCAGCGGCAGCAACTTTAGAATCTGGTATCTGAACACCCTGATTATCGCGCTGTTTGTCTCCCTGCTGCAGACCCTGGTGGTAATCTGCGTCAGCTACGCCCTCAGCCGGATGCGCTTCAAGGGGCGCAAGGCGCTGATGAACATCTGGCTGGTGCTGGGCATGTTCCCGGGCTTCCTGACCATGATCTGCCTGTACTTCCTGCTCAAGCAGCTGGGCCTGACGGAGGCCGGCGCGGTCCCCGGATTGATCCTGATCTCGGTGGCCAGCTCCGGCATGGGCTATTACGTCTGCAAGGGCTATTTCGACACCATCCCCAAGTCCCTGGACGAGGCGGCCATTCTGGACGGCGCCACCCGGGCGCAGATTCTGGTGAAGATGGTCATCCCGCTCTCCAAGCCCATCATCATCTACACCGCCCTGGTTGCCTTCATGGCCCCCTGGTGCGACTATATCTTCGCCTCCTATGTGGCCTTCGGCTATGAGAAGGGTTATAACGTGGCGGTGGCCATGACCCGCTGGGTCTGGACCAACGACTACCAGGGCTATTTCACCCGCTTCTGCGCAGGCGGTATCCTGGTTGCCATCCCGGTAACGGTGCTGTTCATGTGCCTGCAGAAATACTACGTAGAGGGCGTAACCGGCGGCGCAGTGAAAGGATAAGAGGCCCCGCCGCTGCCGGTGGCAGAAGAAGGCGGGGACTCTTATCCGCAGCGGTCGGAGAATGCAAGAATCAGCGCAAGCTCGCAGCATTCTCCGGGCACCGCAAGGCGGGAGAGAGGCCCTGCCGGGCGGCTTCGCCGCAGTTTTCAGTTATTAGTTTTCAGTTTTCAGGAGATGCGAAATCACGCGTGTTTGGGAGGGGCCGCCCCGAAAACGTCGGATACGGCACTATGTCCGCGGGCGCTTCGTGAAGCGCCCCTACACGCAAGAACGGCGGGTTGACGCGCGTAGGGGCCGACGCCCTCGGCGGCCTGTTTGTCGGACACGGTACCGGGTCCACGGGCCGTCCGGGAGGCCGGCCCCTACAAGCGAAAACGCCGGTTCACGTTGTAGGGGACGGCGTCCTCGACGTCCCGTTTGTCCGACGCGGTACCGGGTCGGCGGGCGGATGATATCCGCCCCTACGACGTACGGTGAAATTTGCGGTCCTCTTCGTAGGGGACGGCGCCCTCGACGTCCCGAACGTCGGACACGGTACCAGGTTCGCCCCTACAGAAAAACGCATGTCCGCTCCTGCGGCGAATCCCGGTGTATCTTGCCCGGGATATGAGAACACGGCAGAGGCACAATAACACAAAGAAGGAAAAAAAGAAGCGCCCGACAGACTCTGTCGGGCGCCTCTTTGGCGTTCAGATCATCACTTGAGCAGGTTCAGAACCAGGGTCAGCAGCACGAAGGCAGCGGCGAACCAGGGAGTGGCCTTTGCCAGCTTCGCGTCCCAGGTCTTGGCCTTGCCCTTTGACATGAAGGTCTCAGCACCGCCGGAAATGGCGCCGGAGAGACCGGCGCTCTTGCCGCTCTGCATGAGCACGACGACCGTGACGGCCAGACCGGAGAGAACCTGAAGAATGGTGAAAACAACGTGAAGTGCAGACATTTATTTCAATCCTTTCGAATTTTATTCGCAGTTTCAAGCCTAGCAAGTATACCATATGCGCTGCGGCAATTCAAGTGCTTTTTTTCATTTATCCCGGAAAAAGCTCCGGAAGATCTTCGCGGCTGCATACAGTCCCCGGCCGAGGCAGAAGCGGGAAGAACGGTGACAGAGAAAACAGAAAAACACCGCCGGCGGCTATTTTTCGATTTAAAGGAAAAATGTTTTGCCATCCGGGTCAGGATGTGCTATAGTATAAGCATAAAAGACAAAAATGTCCATACGCAATCGGACTTCAGTCAAGGCGAAAGCAGGCCCTTCGGCTGCATAGGCACGGGAAGGCAGGGAAGGCCTTCGAACGGGCCGAATTACTTTGAAAAGCGATGCACGGGCAGGGAAGCCGGGGGAACCGGGAGGAGGCAAAAGATATGGCAGTATCAACGAAAGAGGCGCTGGCCTCTGCACTGAAACAGATGATGTCGGTCAAGCCCATCGGGAAAATCACGGTGAAGGACCTGGTGGAGATCTGCGGCGTCAATCGCCAGACCTTCTATTATCACTTCGACGACGTGTTTGATCTGCTGGAGTGGGTCTTTGAAGAGGACGCCAACCGGGTGCTGCCCCATACGGTCGTATACGAGCATTGGCGGGAGGACGTGCTGGGCTTCATGGAATATCTGCAGGAGAACAGCACCTTCACCATGAACGTTTACAATTCCAACAGCCGCCTGTACATGCTCCGCTATCTGAAGGAGAAGATGGGCGACTGCATCCGCAGCTTTGCGGTGATCGTGTCTGAGGGCAAGAACATTGACCGGCAGGATTTCGAGTTTGTGGTGGAGTTCTATTCCACCTGCGCCATCGGCTTCATCTCCCAGTGGCTGGATATGGGCATGCAGCTGCCCAAGGAGATGACCATGGAGCGGATTCTGAACGTGATGGACAACAGCGTGGAAAACCTGCTTGCCCGCTTCCAGATGGCAAAGTAAGAGAAATCAGAATACTCCTTTCATATGTACGCTGCCGGGGATTTCCCCGGCAGTTTTTTACGCGAATTCTGACGATACAATCTATCCTGAGCCGGGGGAGTTCAGCGGGGTTCCCCACTCTGATTCTTCGCCTCGGGAGGCGAAAAACAAGAACAAATCCGTTTTTGATGGGGCTTTGCCTCGTCGAAAACACCATGAGCCGAGTATAACGACGCGCGGGAAGCGTGCGACGATCAAAGCTTGCTGCGAGGCCTCGCGCC
>CAMVIC010000230.1 GCA_947167435.1 uncultured Clostridia bacterium
GCGTCCCCGCCCACTCCGACCACATCGCTTACGCGAACGCGGCGGAGCTGGCGGGGCCCAGCCCCCACCGCGGCGTCGAGCTGTCCGACGCGGTGGCGCCCATCGTCACCTTGGAGAGCGTGGACATGGGCAGCGCCTTCTTTGCCTCCCGTTACGACAAGGGAAGCGCAGACTATGTGAACTGCCCCATGAGCCGGGAGGAGTATCTGGCTTTTGTGACGGAGCTTGTTTCTGCCCGGGAGGCAGAGGTGCACGGCTTTGACGACGGCGGCGTGTTCGAGGGCTGCATGCCGGTTGAGGTTATGGCCCGCCGCGGGGTGGACACCCTGCGCTATGGCCCGCTGAAGCCGGTGGGCCTCAAGGACCCGCGCACCGGAAAGGAGAGCTATGCGGTGGTGCAGCTTCGGCGCGACAACGCCGACGGCACCATTTACAACATGGTGGGCTTCCAGACCCATCTGACCTGGGGAGAACAGCGGAGGGTTTTCTCCATGATTCCGGCGCTGAAAAACGCGGAGTTTGTACGATACGGCGTCATGCACCGCAATACCTATCTGAACAGCCCGCAGCTGCTGGACCGGTATTACCGGCTGCGCAGCCAGCCCAGAATCCGCTTTGCCGGGCAGATGACCGGCGTGGAGGGCTATGTGGAGTCCGCCGCCTCCGGCATGCTGGTGGGCATCGAGACCGCCGCCCAGCTGCTGGGCCTTCCGCCGGTGGATTTTCCCCAGGAAACGGCCATCGGCGCGCTGGGCCTTTACATTTCCGGCGGCAGTGTGGGCGATTTTCAGCCTATGAACATCAATTTCGGCATCATCAGCCCTCTTGGGTATCGGGTAAAGGGAAAGAGAAACAAGAACGCCGAGATTTCCCGGCGTTCCCTGGAGATTATAGAGAAGCTCCTGGAGAGGGAGGTTTTTCGCTGTGAGGATTCTTGTTGACGCCATGGGCGGCGATAACGCCCCGCAGGAAATTGTCAGGGGCGCACTGCGCGCAAAGAAGGAACTGGGCGTGGATTTGACGCTGGTGGGCCGCAGGGAGGACATTGAGCGCTGCCTTGCGGGCGAGAATGCGTCGGACGTGGAGATCGTGGACGCCCGGGAAATCATCACCATGGAGGATGACCCCAGCACCGCCACCCGCAGAAAAAAAGATTCGTCCATGGCAGTGGCCCTGACGCTTCTGAAAGAGGGCAAAGGGGACGCGGTGGTCTCTGCGGGAAGTACCGGCGCGCTTCTCACCGGCGCAACGCTTACCGTCAAGCGCATCCGCGGTATCCGCAGGGCGGCGCTGGCACCTGTTCTGCCCGCCGGAGAAAAGGGCGTCATGCTCATCGACTGCGGCGCCAACGTGGAGTGCACGGCGGAGTATCTGCTGCAGTTTGCCTATATGGGCAGCTTTTACGCAAAGAAGATCATGGGCTGCGAGAATCCGCGTGTTGGCCTTCTGAACGTGGGAACGGAGGATACCAAGGGGGGCGAGCTTCAGCGTCAGGCCTTCGCACTTTTGCGGGAGGCGGACAAAGAGGGGCGCATCTGCTTCACGGGCAACGTGGAGGGTTCCGGCGTATTCAGCGGCGAGGTTGACGTGGTCGTAACCGACGGCTTCGCCGGCAACGTGCTGCTGAAGGGTACGGAGGGCGTAATCAAGTACATGATGAAAGCGCTCAAGGGCGTTTTTTACAAGAGCGTTCCCAACAAGCTGGCGGCCGCGGTCCTGAAGAGCGATCTGGCAGAGATGAAAAAGTCCATGGACGTAAACGAAGTGGGCGGCACGGCCATGCTCGGCATCAGCAAGCCGGTAATCAAGGCTCACGGCTCCTCCAACGCGGACAGCTTCTTCGCTGCAATCCGCCAGGCAGTGAAATTTGCCAACTCCGGCATCATCGAGGACATCAATCAGAACATCGACTATATGAAGCTGAGAACGGAGTAAGATGCAAAATCTGGAAGCGAAAATCGGATACAGCTTTCATAACCGGCAGCTTCTGCTGACGGCGCTGACCCACAGCTCCTATGCCAACGAGCGGCATGGGGACGGCTGCGAGAGCTATGAGCGGCTGGAGTTTTTGGGAGATTCCATCCTCGGCTATGTGACGGCGGACTTCCTCTATCATCACCAGCCCCCACTGCCGGAGGGAAAGATGACCCGGCTGCGGGCGGAGCTTGTATGTGAGGGGAGCCTTCACACAATCGCCCTGGATCTGGGGATCGGCCCCCACATGCGTCTGGGACGCGGGGAGGAGCATACCGGAGGCCGGGAACGGCCGTCGATTATGGCGGACATGGTGGAGGCGATTATTGCCGCCATCTACCTGGACAGCGGACTGGAGCAGGCCCGGCGTTTTGTCCTGGACAAGCTGCTCTCCCATGCAGAGATCAGCGCCGATCATAAGAGCGCGGACTACAAGACCGAGCTGCAGGAGCTGGTACAGAAAAAAAGCGACCAGTCCATCACCTATGAGATGATCGGCCAGTCCGGGCCGGATCACAACAAACAGTTCAGTTTCCGGGTCTCCATCAATGGCGTACCGGCCGGAGAGGGAACCGGACGAAGCAAAAAAGAGGCCGAGCAGGCCGCCGCAAAACGGGCGTTGGAGGCCCTTCGCGCTTGAGCGCCCGGCAGCAGATTCTCCCTGTGTTTGTGCCCCACCTGGGCTGTCCCCACGACTGCGTTTTCTGCAATCAGCGCCGCATTTCCGGCACGCTTGCCCCGGCAAAAGCACAGGATGTAATACAGATTATGAAGCAGGCAGCCGCCTTGCCCCGCAGCGGGGCAAAGCGGCAACTGGCGTTTTATGGGGGGAGTTTTACCGCGATTCCGGTGCAGCAGCAGGAGGCGCTGCTGTCTGCCGCGCGGACGGGGCTTGAACAGGGCTGGATCGACTCCGTCCGCCTTTCCACCCGGCCGGACGCCATTGACGAGACGGTGCTGCTGCGGCTTCGCGGTGCCGGTGTGGAAACGGTGGAACTGGGAGCCCAGTCCATGGATGAGGAAGTCCTGCGCGCCGCGGGCAGGGGACACACGGCGGAGGACGTGCGTCTGGCCTCCGGGCTGATTCGGCAATTCGGCTTTCAGCTGATCCTGCAGATGATGACGGGACTGCCCGGAGACAGCCGGGAAAAAGACCTGGAGACTGCCCAACAGCTGATTGCCCTTCACCCCGACGGCGTGCGGATTTATCCCACGGTCATTGTGCGGGACACCGCTCTGTATGAGCTGTGGAAAGCGGGGCGATACCAGGCGCATACGACAGAGGACGCGGTGCGGATTGGCGCGCAGCTGCTGCCGCTGTTTGAGGAGGCAGGGATCCCGGTGATTCGTTTCGGCCTGAACCCGACGGAGGAGCTTTCCGCCGGCGCCGCGGCAGGCGGGGCCTATCACCCGGCACTGGGGGAACTGGTGAAAAGCCGCGTTTTGCGAAATCGGGCAGAGGCGCTTCTGGAAGGGACAGAGCCGGGCAGCCGGGTGACGCTGGGCGTTTTCCCCGCGCAGCTGTCCCAGATGATCGGTCAGCACCGGGAGAATGTCGAATGGCTGTGCCGCCGCTTTTCCCTGACGGAGCTGAAAATCCGCCCGGGAAGCGGAAAAAGAGATGAAATCTGCGTGATTTCCATTGAAAAATAATGGCACCTGTAATATAATTATTCAGTTAGAATATTTTTGACGAGGTCATCGGTTTGTATTTAAAAGCATTGGAG
>CAMVIC010000231.1 GCA_947167435.1 uncultured Clostridia bacterium
TCCCCGGGGAAGCACATCGCCCGCGGACACGGTACCGTGTCGGACAAACGCGCCGAATTCCGTATTTCGCGCTCATACTTTTGGATTTGCCGCGTTACGGCGGTTCAGTTCCCGCTCAACCTTGTTGAGGGTGTCGAAAAAGCGGTGGGTGGCTACGGCGGGGCCCATGAGGAGAAGGCCGAATACGTTCCAGTCGAACATGTGCCGGAAGGAGGTGAGCTTTCCCTGGATGCCCAGCTCCAGGGCCTTTGCCCGCAGCTCCTCGGCGATGCGGCCCATCCAGACCAGGGGATAGATAAACAGGGTGGGGATGCCCAGCAGATAAGCGATATAGTAGCGCTGGGTCCGGTGGCCGAGGATCCGGTCCAGCTCGTCCTGCAGGCCAAGCTGCATGTACACCAGGAAGAAAAGCCCCGCCGTGAAGAAGTCGATAAAGCCCAGGAGAAAGCCCGGGCGGTTTGTGTGTTCAAATTTCATGCAGGCGCCTCCTTTTCCCCGGTATTATACGAAACCCCGGCCTGCTTGGCAAGAGAATTTGCACCGTCCCGGCTTGTTAAGGCCGGGGCGGTATGGTATGATAATGTTGAGAAAAAGATTATGCTCGCGGGAGGGATGCGCTATGAGAGTGGAAGCGATGGGGGAAGAGCACCGGGAAGCGGTGCTGGAGATGATGCGGGTTTTCTACGCCTCGCCCGCGGTCCATACCAACGGCTCGGAGGCGATCTTCCGGTCGGATATCGACGCCTGCCTCAGCGACGAGCCCTGGCTGGAGGGCTATGTGTTCCTGGAGGGGGATGCGCCGATCGGCTATACCATGCTGGCGACGGGCTATTCCACGGAGTTCGGCAGGCGCTGCGTCTGGATCGAGGACCTGTACCTGAAGCCGACGTACCGGGGCAGGGGATACGGTTCCCGGGCCCTGGCCTTTGTCCGGGAAAAGTACCCGGAGGCCATACTCCGCCTGGAGGTGGAGGCGGAAAACCGGCGGGCCCTTTCCGTTTACCGGAAAAACGGCTTTGAGGAGCTTGGTTATCTGCAGATGAAGAGATAGGGAGAGACTGATAAAGCACGCGACCGGAAAGGAGGGACGTGCGATGACGGTGTTCTCGGCAATACAGGACCCCATCTGGCGTGGCGTGGCTGCGATTCTTGCCGCCACTGCCGGATGCGCGGGGATTTTGCTGCTGCTGCAGCAGTTCGTGCCCTTTGCGGACGAGCTCTCCCGGAAGCTGGTGCACCTGTCGGTGGTGGCGGTTCTGCCCGTGTGGCTGTACGCCTTCGACCGCTGGCAGACGGCGGCGCTGTCCATGGCGATTTTTCTGGCGGTGGTGTATCCGGCGCTGATCCTGCTGGAAAAGCTGGACCTGATGCGATATCTGAAGGCGGTCACCTCAGAGCGAAAGCCGGGGGAGCTGCGGAAAAGCCTCCTGGCCCTGGGCTTCATGTTCCTGATGCTGATCGGGGTGTGCTGGGCCTGGATGGGTAAGCGCAGCCTTGCCCTGGCTGCGATCCTGGCCTGGGGGCCCGGCGACGCGGCCGCGGCGCTGATCGGAAAGCGCTGGGGGAAGACGAAGATCGGCCGGGCGAAGAAGAAATCCCTGGAGGGGACGGGGGCCATGTTCCTGCTGTCCTGGCTGTGCGTGTTCGTGGTTTTGCTGCTGGACGGCAGCTTCACGGCCTGGCAGGCCCTGGCCGTCTCGCTGCTGACCGGGGCGGTCAGCGCCTTTACGGAGCTGGCGGTTTTAAGCGGTTACGACACGCTGTTCTGCCCGGCGGCGGCCATGACGGTGCTGTGCCTGGCATGGCTGCTGTGCCGATAAGGCGGGGGGTGAGCAATGGACCAAGAGAAGAAAAGCGGCTTTCGCACCCTGCTGCTTTCGGTGCTGATGAGCGCGCCGGGCCCGCTGATCCTGGGCCTGGGGCTTCGGGTGGGGCACAGCTCCACCCAGATTGCGGACTTCACCCGCCGCACGGCGGAGCTGCTGGCGCTGATCGTGGCCCTGGCGGTGTATACGGTGACAAACCGGCAGGAAAAGCCGGACGAGGAGCGCCGGGCGGCGCTGGAGCGGCGGGGCAACCGCTTCTCGGGCCTGATCATGTGCCTGAGCGGCGTGAGCATGCTGGTGCTGAGCCTGCTGCCCGGCAGCGAGGACAAGGGGAACGTGATTCCCGCGCTGGTCATCGCCTTTCTGGGCGCGGTGGCAAACGTGCTGTTCTGGCGGAAGTATTCCGCCCTGTACCGGCGGCAGGGCAACGCCATCCTGGGCGTTCAGGCCCGGCTCTACGGCGCCAAGTCCTGCGTGGACCTGTGCGTGACCGCGGCGCTGCTGACGCTGCTGGTCTTTCCCGCCTCGCCGGTTTCCCGCTGGGTGGACCGGATCGGCTCGGGGCTTGTGTCGCTGTATATGGTGTACTGCGGAGTGAAGACCGTGCTTGAGCAGCGGCATCAATCATAAAAGGAGGAGATTATATGGCAAAATTTACCTGTGTTCTGCCCGGCGCGGAGCTGACGGCGCCGGAGGAGGATTTCCGCGGCGCAAAGCGTGTGGAGCAGTACCGGCTCAGTGAGCGGGCGCTGTACATCCCGGCTGGATTGCGCTGGACCTATCTGCCCTTTGACCGGGTGACTGAGGCGGAGGAGTCCCACCGGAGCATCACCGCCGGCAAGTGCGTGGCGGTGACGGAGAAGCGGCCCAGCCTGCTGCTGAAAACCGAGGGGGAGACCTTCACGGTCAACCTGGAAAAGACGGAGAGCCGGGACCTGATCCTTGCGGCGGTCCGGAAGGCGAAGCAGGAGTAAGCCGCAGCCATGAGCCTGTATGCCATCGGGGACCTGCACCTGCATTTTCAGACCCCGCTGAAGGCCCGGGCCCAGCAGAAGGAGCGCATCTGGCGAAACCACGAGGAGAGGTTCCGCCGCATCTGCGAGGAGCTTGTGCAGCCGGAGGACACCCTGGTGCTGGTGGGGGACCACAGCTGGGGCCGGAACCTGGACGAGAGCGGGGAGGACCTGCGCTATATTCAGGCGCTGCCCGGCCGCAAGGTCCTCTGCCGGGGCAACCACGACATGTTCTGGGATGCGGGCAAGACCGGGGAGCTGAACCGGCTTTTCGCCGGGCGGCTGTTCTTCCTGCAGGGAAACTATTGCACCTATCGGGACTATGCCCTGGTGGGCACCAAGGGCTTCACCTTCGAGGGTCCCTTCTGGCTGGACCGGCGGGGCCGGATTCTGGGCTGGGACGAGGAGAAGGAGGAGCACGCGAAAAAGCTTGTGGAGCGGGAGCTGCAGCGGCTGCGCGCCTCTTTTGAGAGCGCCCGGGCGGACGGGTATCGGAAGTTTGTGATGTTCCTGCATTATCCGCCCACCAGCATCCTGGAGGAGGAGAGCGGCTTCACCGCCATGGCGGAGGAGTACGGCGCGGAGCAGGTAATCTATGCCCACAGCCACGGCGAGGCCCGCTTTCACGACAGCATCCAGGGCGAGTTTCACGGCGTCCGGTACAGCCTGGTCTCCGGCGATTATCGCAAGTGGGAGCCGCTGAAGGTGCTGGAGTGACAATGCGGAATTCGGAATTTGGATATACGGAAATTGCAGTTCTGATTGCAGGGGACGATCGAAGCCGGAATTTCCGCAGCCGCGCCATTGGCGGGCCGTCGCGAAGCAGGCCCGGGAA
>CAMVIC010000232.1 GCA_947167435.1 uncultured Clostridia bacterium
CTGGGCAACCTGGTCTCCCGCACCACCGCCATGGTGGAGAAGTACTTCGGCGGCACCCTGCCCGCGGATCGGGAGGCCGATCCCAT
This sequence comes from uncultured Clostridia bacterium, assembly GCA_947167435.1. Next base: position 87 of record CAMVIC010000232.1, read on the forward strand.
GGATGAGGAGCTTCTGAACCTCATCACCGGCACCCGCGCCCGCTACGAGAAGCAGATGGACGCCTTCCAGCTCCACGTGGCGCTGGAGGAGGTCTTCAAGCTCATTCAGCGCGCCAACAAGTACATCGACGAGACCGCCCCCTGGGTGCTGGCCAAGGACGAGAGCAAAAAGGCCCGTTTGGCCACCGTCATGTATAACCTGCTGGAGGCCCTGCGGGTGGCCCTGGTGCTGCTGACCCCCTTCATGCCCGACAGCTGCGAGAAGGCCTTCGCGCAGATCGGCGCCGAGGGCGAGGCCAGGGGCTGGGAGAAGGCCGCCGAATACGGCGTGCTGCCCGCCGCGGTCAGCGTCCACAAGGGCGAGACCCTCTTCCCCCGCATCGACATGGCCAAGATGCTCAAGGAGCTGGAGGAACTGGAGAAACCCGCGCCCAAGACCCCGCCGGTGCTGCCCGACGTGAGCATCGACGAGTTTGCCAAGTGCGACATGCGCGTGTGCAAGGTGCTGTCCTGCGAGGCGGTGAAGAAGTCCGATAAGCTTCTGAAGTTCCAGCTGGACGACGGCAGCGGCACCCCCAGGCAGATCCTCTCCGGCATCCACAAGTTCTATGAGCCGGAGGATCTGGTGGGCAAGACCGTGGTTGCCATCCTGAACCTTCCTGCCCGGAAGATGATGGGTCAGGAATCCAACGGCATGCTGCTGTCCGCCGTGCGCGAGGTGGACGGCAAGGAGGAGCTGCACCTGATGATACTGGACGACAGCGTCCCCGCCGGTGCCCAGCTCTGCTGAGAAAACAATAAAAGCAATCGCCTCCCGCTCACGGGAGGCGATTTTTGAAAAGGAGGCGAAAATGGAACTGCAGGTACTCACTCCGCCGATGACGGTCTGCAGGCTGGCCTCCCCGGAGGATCTGGACCTGAAAAAGGAGCTGTATTTCATCGGCAGGACGGAGGAAGAGCTTTCCCTGGTCTGCCCCACGGCGGAGGTGCCCGAAAAAACCCTGGCACGGGAGGACGGCTGGCGCGCTTTCCGGATCTGCGGGGTGCTGGACTTCTCCCTGGTCGGAATCCTTTCCCGCATCTCCGGCATCCTGGCGGACAACGGAATCGGCCTCTTCGCCGTCTCCACCTTCAACACCGACACCATCCTGGTGAAGGAGGAGCAGCTGGAGCACGCCCTGTCCCTGCTCAAAGCCGCAGGCTATGAAATAAGATAAGAAACAGAATAATAAACCAGGCCCGGAACTTGCGCAGCAAGTTCCGGGCCTGGCTTTTCTGAAAACTGAAACCTAGGAGGCCCGCCAGTCGGCGTAAAGCACCATGGCGGTGGCGATGGAGCTGACGCAGCAGAGAGCCGCCAAAATCAGGAAGGGCCGCCCCTTCAAAAGCCCGGCCATGGGGTTGAACACGTCCAGAATCACCAGCACCAGCAGCGCCAGGTTCAGCGCAATGCAGAGATTCGGCAATATGGCTTTCAGGAATTTCATACCCTCACGCTCCTCTCTCGGCGATCAGCACGATGTCGCCGATCTGCCGGTCCGCGCCGTTGGACTGCCGGCTGCAGCGTTCGTGGTTGAAAATCATCACCGCGCTTCCGCCGCCGTCCAGATTGTAGGCGCAGCGGCAGCCGAGTCCCTCAAAAACACTGGCCAGCTCCCACATGAGCATGCCGTCGGAATAGCCGGGCTGGCGCCCGTCCACCACCACGAAGCAGTAGTGCCCCGGCTCGTAGTAGCCGATGGCGCAGCGGGGGTTGGTATAGCTGACCGTTTCGCTCAGCTCATAGGAGTCCTTCACGTGTCCATCCGCGTCCAGCAGGGAGGGGCCGAAGTTCCAGATCTGCCAGGGGTCCTGAGCCAGAACGTCCGCCACCAGGTATTCGTCCCTGGCGTAGGTCTCCATCCGCCCGTCCCGGTACAGCACGCACAGGTCGCAGTAGGTCTGGTCCTCCTTGTAGGACACGCCGTTTCGCATCAGAAAGCCGGTGGGCTGATAGGAGTAGCAGTCGCCGCTGACGGACAGAATCGCCCCGGCGGCCTGGTCCATCTCCATCACATCCTGCACGGAGAAGTATTTCAGCTCGTTGTTGGCGGTATAGGTGCGGAAGTTTTCGATGTCCGCCACATAGATATCCGCCACGTGGAATACGGCCGTGCGCCCGCCGGAGAGGCTGGTTTCGGAGGTCTCGATGGAGATGGAGATTTCAGGACTGGTATAGGAGCGGTCGGTTCTGACCACCTGGTCGCTGAAATGCTCTTCAAAGCGGATCTGCCAGGGGGTGCGATTGTCCGGCGTGGGCTCGGGAGTCGCCGGCACCTCCGGCTCGGGGCTGGGCGCCGCCTCCGCCAGAACAGTGGGCGCTGGCGTGGCCGCCGGCGTTACGGGCCTTGCCGTCATGGCAGGCAGCAGCACCTGAAACAGACCGTATACCGCCAGAATCCCCGCCGCCAGCAGCAGGTCCAGCAGGATTACAAGAAAAAGCGGCATTTTTCGCCGCCGCAGATGACTGTGTTTTTCCATTTCGATTTCTTTTCCTCCTTGGAACGGACACCCATTATATCACCGGATTGCTGCCTGTCAACCGGGAAACCCGTCTGCCCCCGGACTTCTCCGGGGGCAGACAAGTGTGGCAGCAGTGCAGGGAACGGCAGTTGCGGCTCAGCCCTGCCCTTCAAAGACGGCTGTGCCCCGCGGGCGGACCAGGCGGAACTCATGCTGATTCTCTCCGGCGCCGGGCAGAATGTAGTTCAGGATGCCGTCGCCGTTGTTGGCCTGGGTGAGGGTGAGCAGCTGCTCTCCGTCCAGCTGGACGGCGGAGACCAGATAATCCCCCAGACCCTGGCCGAACCAGGAGGGAACCGTGTTCCAGCACTCGTCCCCGGCAGTGTATTTCTCCAGCTGCAGCAGGTCCGGCGCGTCGCTGTCGCCCGCGTAAATCCGATTGTAGCGGAGGAAGATCAGGTAAGACATGTCCAGGGTCTGCACCAGCATGCTCCGGTAATCATAAAAGCGCACGGCGGCCAGCGGCCGGCCGCTCTGTTCGTCCAGCCAGGCCCAGGGCCCGTCGGACAGAAAACTGACCAGCTCCGCCTCATCCGCGCTTTCGCAGCCCCGGCCTTCGGCGGCCAGGTCGTGCCCGGTCAGCCAGGAGGGCAGGTCCTCGTCCAGGTGCAGCCCGTTTTCTTCCCCGAACCAGTATTCTCCGTAGAAATTTCCCAGAGTGGCCATCAGGCGCAGGCGCGGGTGCCAGGCGCGGTTGACCCACAGAGCCAGGCTCTCGCCCTCTTTCAGAACGCCGGAATACAGATTCCGGTCCGGAAGCTGCAGATCCGCTGCTCCGGCCAGGTATGCCTCCGCTGCCGTCTCCGCCAGAGCCCGGTCCAGAGAGAGGCGCACGTTGTCCTGCAGCGCGGTGATTACGGCCCAGCACCAGGCAGGCTCCTCCGAAGGGAGCGGCTGCACGTCCACAAAGTCCGCGGCGCCCATTGCCCGGGCCTTCTCCCGGCTGTCCGCAAAGCGGATGCTCAGCAGCGTCAGGGGCGCCGGCGCATCGGCAGGGAGATTGGAGCGGTAAAGCCAGCTGC
>CAMVIC010000233.1 GCA_947167435.1 uncultured Clostridia bacterium
CCCCCGGTGTAAATCCACCTTGGCATAGCCCTCCAGCTCCTGAATGGGCTCCATCTTCAGCTGCAGCAGCGCGTCCTCAACGGAGGTCTTCCCGTTGGCCACCTGCTGCAGCAGGGCTTTGATCTCCTGCTTGTCCATGCTCAGTCCTCGATTACCGTCATCAGATCGCCTGCTCTGGCGCTTCCCTCTTCCAGCACCTTCACAAAAATACCCTCTCTGGGCATGACGCAGTCTCCCGCCTGCTGGCGGATGGCGCAGTCGGCATGGCACTCCTTGCCGATCTGGGTGACCTCGCAAAGGGCGCTGCCCAGCCGGACCTTCGTCCCAACCGGCAGTTTGAATACCTGGATGCCGTCCACCAGCACGTTCTCGGCAAAGGCGCCGGGGAAGAGCCGGATCGTGATCTTCTCCTGAAGTCTGGCAACGCTGTCCGCCCCCAGAATGCTTACCTGGCGGTGCCAGTTGCCCGCGTGTGCGTCACCGGGAATGCCAAGCTCCGGCACCAGACGGATCTCCTCCACGGGGTGCTTCTGCTCCCCCTTTTTCTCGCTGATGCAGACAGCCTTGATTACCGCGCTTTGCTTGCTCATGGCGTTTCCTCCCTTATATAGTCCCCGTGGACCCCGCCGGACTTGGAAATCAGGCGCAGATCCGTAATTACCATATCCTTCTGCACGGCCTTGCACATATCGTACACGGTCAGCGCCGCCGTGGCCGCGGCGGTCAGCGCCTCCATCTCCACGCCGGTGCGCCCGTCACAGCGGACCGTGGCGTGAATCTCCACGGAGAGCCGCTCCCGGTCCAGATGCAGCTGAAGGTCGATCCCGTCCATCAGAATCGGGTGGCACATGGGGATCAGCTCCGGCGTGCGCTTGGCGCCCATAACGCCGGCCACCTGGGCCACTGTCAGAACGTCGCCCTTTTTCATGCCGCCGCTTTGGATAAGAGCAAAGGTCTCTTCGTTCACCAGGACCCTGGCCGCCGCCTCGGCGCTGCGGCTGGTGACGGGCTTTTCGCCCACGTCCACCATCTTCGCCCTGCCATGTTCGTTGAAGTGTGTAAAGTCCTTCACTGCCTCAGCCTCCGATCTGGTTCATGTTGCGCCCGGCGCGGCTCCGCTCCGTGGCGGACAGCGCCCCGTGCCATTCCGGCTTGCCCAGGATGGCGGCCTCAAACTGGCGGCGCATCCCCTCTGCGTCCAGTCCCTTGATGGGATACTCGTCGGCCGCGTGCAGACAGGGCTTGAGTCTGCCGTCCGCCGTCAGCCGCAGTCGGTTGCACTCGGCGCAGAAATGGGCGCTTACGGGACTGATGAGGCCGATGTTCCCTTTCGCCCCGGGCAGACGATAGAGCCTTGCCACGCCCCCGTCCTGGGGCACCGCTTCCGCCTCCGGCAGCTTTTTCAGAACCACGGTGTTGGAAATAAAGGCCTCGGGGCCAAAGTCTCCGCTGTCGTACATGGGCATCAGCTCGATAAAGCGCACGTCCAGCGGATAACGCCGGGTCAACTCCGCCAGTGCGGGAATCTCGCCGTCGTTTACGCCGCCCATCAAAACGGCGTTCAGCTTGATTTTGTCAAAGCCCGCCTCCAGCGCCGCCTCGATGCCCTTCAGCGCCTGGTCCAGACTTCCCCGGCGGGTGAGATAGGCGTATTTCTCCGGGTCCAGGGTATCCAGGCTGATGTTCAGCCGCCGGACTCCGGCCTTCTTCAGGGGCAGCGCCAGCTCCGGCAGCAGGGTTCCGTTGGTGGTCAGGCACAGCTCCTCAATTCCGGGCACGGCCGCCGTGCGCTCGCACAGGGAGAGGATGTTCTTTTTCACCAGCGGCTCGCCGCCCGTAATGCGCAGCTTCCGGATGCCGAGCTCCGCCGCCACGGTGACGGCCTGCACGCACTCGTCCTCCGTCAGCATATCCGCATGGCTTTTTTTCTCCACGCCGTCCTCCGGCATGCAGTAGCGGCAGCGCAGATTGCACAGCTCCGTCACCGACATGCGCAGATAGCGGATCTGTCTTCCATAGCGGTCCAGCATGGTCCGGCCTCCCTCCTGCGTAAAATCGTATGCATTATACACCTGAAAAACATTTTATGCAATCGTTCTTTCTCCGCTCTTGAATTTTCGCTGTTTTCCAGTATAATATTTTTACCGCTTGATACAAAGGAGAATGCTATGAAAGCGATTGTAAGCGTCTTCGCCAGAGACGCCAAGGGCATCACCGCCTATGTGACCTCTCTTCTGGCGGAAAACGAAATCAATATTCTGGATATCAGCCAGACTCTGATGCAGGAGTATTTTGCCATGATCATGCTGGTGGATCTGGCCGACTGCGGCCTGCCCTTTGACGAGCTGGCCCGCCTGCTCAAGGAGCGGGGGCTGGAGCGGGGCCTGGACATCCATATCCAGCGCCAGGACATTTTTGAGGCGATGCACCGCATATGAGCTATCTGATTAACAGCAGCGAAATTCTGCAGACCATCCAGATGATCGACCAGCAGCACCTGGACGTGCGCACCGTGACCATGGGCATCAGTCTGCTGGACTGTGCGGACCGGGATATTCAGGTCTGCTGCAGCCGAATCTACGAGAAGATCTGCCGCCGGGCGGAAAAGCTGGTGGAGACAGGCTGCGCCATCGAGCAGGAGTTCGGCATTCCCATCGTCAACAAGCGCGTCTCCGTCACCCCCATCTCCCTGGTCGCCGCCAGCTGCGCGGCCGAGGACTACACGCCCCTGGCGCTGACGCTGGACAGGGCCGCCAAGACGGTAGGCGTAAACTTTATCGGCGGCTTCTCCGCTCTGGCTCACAAGGGCTTTACGGAGAGCGACCTGCGCCTGATCCGCTCCATCCCCACGGCGCTTACCGAAACCGATCTGGTCTGCGGCAGCGTAAACGTGGCCTCCACCAAGGCGGGCATCAACATGGACGCGGTGGCGCTGATGGGCCGGATTATCCGCCAGACCGCAGACATCGACCCCATGGGCTGTGCGAAGCTGGTGGTCTTTGCCAACGCCGTGGAGGACAATCCCTTCATGGCCGGTGCTTTTCACGGTGCGGGCGAGCCGGAGTGCGTCATCAATGTGGGCGTCTCCGGGCCGGGCGTGGTGGCTCACGCGCTGAAGGAATGCCGCGGTCAGCCCTTCGACGTGGTTGCCGAGACCATCAAGCGCACCGCTTTCAAGATCACCCGCATGGGACAGCTGGTGGCCCAGGAGGCCTCCCGTCGGCTGGACGTCCCCTTCGGCGTGGTGGACCTGTCCCTGGCTCCGACCCCCGCCGTAGGCGACAGTGTGGCAGAGATTCTGGAAATCATGGGTCTGGAAAAATGCGGAACGCACGGCACCACCGCGGCGCTGGCGCTGCTGAACGACGCGGTGAAAAAGGGCGGCGTCATGGCCTCCTCCCACGTGGGCGGCCTGTCCGGCGCCTTTATCCCCGTGTCTGAAGACGCCGGCATGATTTCCTCCGTGGAGCAGGGCGCTCTGTCCATCGACAAGCTGGAGGCCATGACCTGCGTCTGCTCCGTGGGTCTGGACATGATTGCCGTTCCCGGCGACACCAGCGCCGAAACAATCTCCGCCATCATCGCCGACGAGGCCGCCATCGGCATGGTCAACACCAAGACCACCGCCGTGCGCCTGATTCCCGTGCCGGGAAAGGGCGTG
>CAMVIC010000234.1 GCA_947167435.1 uncultured Clostridia bacterium
CTCATGTTCAAAAACGAAACGCACAACCATCCCACCGAGATCGAACCTTTCGGCGGCGCTGCGACCTGTATCGGCGGCTGTATCCGGGATCCCCTCTCCGGGCGCGCCTATGTCCACCAGGCAATGCGCGTCACCGGCGGCGGAGACCCGCGGAAAACACTGGGAGAGACGCTTCCCGGCAAACTGCCCCAGCGCAAGCTGGCCCAGACTGCCGCTGCAGGCTACAGCTCCTATGGCAACCAGATCGGTCTTGCCACCGGGCATGTGGCGGAAGTATATCACGAGGGATATGTGGCCAAGCGCCTGGAATGCGGTGCAGTTGTCGCAGCGGCACCTGCTGAAAATGTTGTCCGGGAACAGCCGGCCCCAGGAGATGTGATTATTCTCCTCGGCGGCCGTACGGGTCGGGACGGCATCGGCGGTGCCACCGGCTCCTCCAAGAGCCACAATATGAAGTCTCTGACCACCATGGCCAGCGAAGTTCAGAAAGGCAATGCCCCGGAAGAGCGCAAGCTTCAGCGCTTATTCCGTGACGGCAGTGTAACCCGCCTGATCAAACGCTGCAATGACTTTGGCGCAGGCGGTGTATCCGTCGCCATCGGAGAACTGGCAGACGGATTACAGATTGATCTTGACGCCGTTCGCAAAAAGTATGAAGGTCTTGACGGGACAGAGCTGGCAATTTCTGAATCTCAGGAACGCATGGCGGTGGTAGTTGCTCCCGAAAATGCAGAAGCGTTTATTGCCGCAGCGAAGAAAGAAAACCTTGAGGCCTATCAGGTTGCCGTGGTCACGGCAGAGCCGCGCATGGTCTTTCACTGGCGCGGTAAAGCCATTGCCGACATGGCAAGAAGCTTTCTCAACACCAACGGTGCTGTCAAACATGCAAAGGTTCGGGTGGACAGGAAGGCCTCCTGTGTCAATATGAAAGGGCCCGGAAATCTTCGTGATATGGCAGCTTCCCTCCCCTGCGCCAGCCGTCGCGGGCTGGTGGAACGCTTTGACGGTTCCATCGGGGCCGGAAGCGTGCTGATGCCCTACGGCGGCAAAACCCAGCGGACGCCCGCCCAGGCCATGGCGGCACTGTTCCCGGTTCTGCCCGGTCAGCATACCGATAACGCCAGTGTGATGTCCTGGGGCTTTGACCCGGATCGGATGAGTGCGGACTGCTATCACGGCGCCCATGATTCTGTCTATCTCTCTATGGCTGCATTGGTAGCCGCCGGTGCGGATTACCGCAAGGCTTATCTCAGTTTTCAGGAATTCTTCGAAAAGCTCCGGGATGAGCCGCAGCGCTGGGGTAAACCATTTTCTGCCCTCCTCGGCGGACTGGATGCACAGCTGGAACTGGGAGCTGCCGCCATCGGCGGAAAAGACTCCATGTCCGGCAGCTTTCTGGACAAAGACGTGCCGCCGACGCTTATTTCCTTCGCTATCGCACCCATTGACGCGAAAGAGGTCCTCTCCCCCGAATTCAAGGGCCCGGATCATCCGGTTTATCTCTTCTCGGGTAATACACCGGAAGAGCAGAAAGCATCCTGGGAGCGCTTCCACAGCCTTCACAAAGAAGGAAAGGTACAGGCCGCCTGGGCTGTGGAGCACGGACTCGCCGAAGCGATCATGAACATGTCCTTCGGAAACGAGATCGGATTTACCGCGTCCGGAAACAGTCAGGACTGGTATGCGGCCATGCCCGGCGCGATTGTTGCCGAGCTCTCTGCCGAGCTCTCGGATCTGCCTCTTCTGGGGTATACAAAGTGTACGGACGAAATCCGGCTCGGCGATGATTGCGCTTCGATCCATGAGCTTCTTGAACGCAATGAATCGGTTCTGGAAAAGGTCTATCCGGTGAGCGTCTGTGAACCGGAGGCTAGCTTCCCGACGGTCAGTTACACAGGCGGCAGGATATGTGCACCCCATATCGGCTCTGCCCGTCCCAAAGCCTTGATTCCCGTGTTTCCCGGCACCAACTGCGAGTATGACTCTCAGCGTGCGCTGCTGGACGCCGGCGCAGACGCGGAAATCCTGGTGGTTCAGAACCTGACCGCTGATGACGTTGCCCGCAGTGTTGAACGTTTTGCCGAAGCGATAAAGACTGCCAATCTGGTATTCATTCCCGGCGGTTTTTCCGGCGGCGATGAACCGGACGGCTCCGCAAAGTTCATTACCGCTTTCTTCCGCAATCCCGCCGTTCGGGAGCAGGTGGAGAAGCTGCTGCAGAATCGCGACGGCCTGATGCTCGGAATCTGCAATGGTTTTCAGGCACTGATCAAGCTGGGGCTTGTTCCGTATGGCAAAATCATCGATACCGACGCAGATTGTCCTACCCTGAGCTACAATACCATCGGACGCCACCAGTCCAAACTGGTGCGCACCCGTGTCTGCACGAATCTCTCCCCCTGGCTCTCTGAGACCAGGGTGGGCGAAATCTATACGGTCCCGGTCTCTCACGGAGAAGGACGTTTCCTTGCCTCTGAAGAGCTTGTGAAAGAACTTGCGGCGAAGGGACAGATTGTAACCCAGTATGTAGACCTGGAAGGGAAACCCAGCATGGACACAAGCTATAACCCCAACGGCTCTGTTTGGGCAATTGAAGGCATCTGTTCACCGGACGGAAGGGTGCTGGGCAAGATGGGTCACAGCGAACGTGTCGGTGCCAATCTCTATCGCAATGTTCCGGGCCTGTACGAGATGGGTCTTTTCCGCAGCGCAGTGAATTATTTCAAATAATCAATACAGTGAGGTGCAAAATGGCTTTTTATTACAATGAACCCTCCCGCACGTTCAATGAGTATCTGCTGATCCCCGGCTACACCTCGGAAACCTGCATCCCCGACAATGTATCCCTCCGTACTCCTCTGGTGAAATATCGCCGCGGCCAGGAGGAATGCCCCATTTGCCTGAACATTCCCATGGTCTCCGCCATTATGCAGTCAGTCTCCAACGACACCATGGCCGTGGCTTTGGCCAAGGAGGGCGGCATGTCCTTTATTTACGGCTCTCAGTCTATTGATGACGAAGCAGCCATGGTCCGCAAGGTCAAGACCCACAAAGCCGGTTTCGTAGTCAGCGCTTCTAACCTGACGCCTGACAACACGCTGCGTGACGTGCTGGCGCTGAAGGAGAAAAACGGTTTTTCCACTGTCGCCATTACGGAGGATGCCACACCCAACGGGAAACTGCTCGGTATTGTCACAAGCCGCGATTACCGGGTTTCCCGCATGAGCGAGGACACCCTGGTTCGGGATTTCATGACGCCGCGGGACAAGCTGATTACCGCCCCTGCGGAGACTACGCTGAAGGAAGCAAACGATATTATCTGGGACCACAAACTTAACGCACTGCCCATCGTGGACAACGATGACCATCTGCTTTACTTTGTCTTCCGGAAGGACTATGCGGAACACAAAGAGCACCCGCTCAGCCTTCAGGACGAACAGAAGCGCTATATGGTGGGCGCTGGCATCAATTCCCGGGACTATGCGCAGCGGGTTCCTGCGCTGGTAGAAGCGGGCGCTGACGTACTCTGTATCGACTCTTCCGAGGGGCACTCCATCTGGCAGAAGAAAACCATTGAGTTTATCCGGGAACGCTATGGCGATTCGGTGAAGGTCGGCGCGGGAAATGTGGTAGACCGGGAGGGCTTTCTCTTACTG
>CAMVIC010000235.1 GCA_947167435.1 uncultured Clostridia bacterium
GGCGGGACGACGCTGTTCTCTCTTCTCGCCTCTGTCGGACATGACCGCGTCTATCGCGCGGCCATCTCCAGAGAGCTGAAAAAGCAGCTGGAGCCCATCAACCGCAAGCTGGACGCCCTGAAGCAGCAAAATGAAAAGCTGCTGCGGGAAAACGAGGAGCTGAAGGAACAGCTCGCGAACGGATAGATGAATAGATTTTATGTAAACTATTTTATGCATAGAGTCAAATGACACTGCCCGGGTACAGATACCCGGGCAGTGGCGTTTTCCCCTCAGCTGATGGTATAGCCGGAGATATCAAAAAGCGATTCGTCGATTTGATCGTCGATCCCATAAACCGTGTACACCGTCTCTCCGATCTCCAGCGCGCTGTCCACCACGGGCTTTCCCTCGACCACGCCGACAAGTCGGTCGGCTTCGTCAAAGAAGAACACCGTCTCCGGCGTGTATTCCGTGGCGGGATAGACGGCGGCGGTACAGGATATGCCGTTGAAATCCCGGGTTTCTTCCGTGAACTCCGTCTGCCGCGCATAGCGGAAGATGACGGCATAGAGGGGATCGAGCATCAGAACGTTGTCCGTGATTGCGGCTAAGTCCGTGGTGGCTGCGATGCTGCCGGTCATTTTCTCCGGGTATAGGTTGTAGGCCTTCCCGTCCCGGAAGAAGACGCGCAGCTCCTGCTCCCGGCCGGAAACCTCTGTTGTCTGGCAGGAGCAGAATTCTCCGCCTCTGCTGTATACCTCGTAATGCTGCAGCGCATCGAGCCCTTCCGTTTGCCGGTCATATTTCAGATGCGTACTGTCCTGCTCGACCGTGCCGCGCCACACCATGTTGACGCGGGAACCTCCCATCTCGCTCTCCAGCGCTTCCCGGATCTCATCCATGCTCATCACCTGAATGGAGGAGGTGTCCGCGCCCGCCTGCGCGTAGTACAGCAGCATGCTCCCGTCGCCGTAGATATCCAGCGCGGCGATGCCGTTTCCCATCTGCGCATCGGCGCTGCTCTCATCCGCCATGGTAATCGTAAGCGTTCCGTCCATCAGGGACCAGGTCAGCTCCATTTCCTCATCAGCCGAGCGCATGGAGCCGGTGCCGTCGGCGCGCAGCGTCAGAGACGAATCCATCTGCAGTTCCTCAGCGGAGGCCGTCTGGCCATTGTACCGCACCGCATACAGCGTGTAGTCCCCTTCAACGGGCAGTTCTGCCGCTGGCTTTTCCGCAGTCAGCGCTATATACTGCTCGGTCGTGATGCGCTCCATGGCGGAGGTGTCCGCCCCCTCTTTTGCAAAGCAGAGGACAAAGCCCTCCTCCAGATCCAAGAGCATCACGCCGTCCCTGATTGTGCCGTTCATGACGGACACCCCGGCGCGGATCTCCACCGTCTCTCCCTCAGCCGTCCAGGAGGAGATGGGACCCCGGTTGTCCTCGCCCCAGTCCAGATATCCGGTGCCGTCCGCCGCCAGGGTGACGGAATAGCTTTCCAGATCCTCCCAGATCAAATAGTGTCCGTCCAGAACCAGGCTGTACCCCTTGTATTCTCCGGTCTGCGGTGCCGGAGCAGCGGCTTCCTCTGCCGCCGGAGCAGCCGGGGCCGCCGTCTCCGGGGCGGACTGGGAAGCGGGGGCTGCCGCCGGCGCGCCGCAGGCGCAGAGTCCCGCCGTCAGGCAAAGCGCAAGCAGCAGAGCCAACATGCGCAGCTTTCCTGTCATCTTGTGTTCTCCTTTCTCAGCGTCTCTTGTCCTCATTTCCTGTTTACAAGTTCTGGAAATCATTAAAAATATGTTTCTCCGGAACTTTTCAATTCCATTATAGTGGCCTCGCCGAAAAAGTGCAATCTCTTTTTCCCGCCTTCCCCGCAGGGCTGCTCCCCGTCCGGTGTTCCCGCAGAAAATGGGATTGCATTTTTTTCAGGAAAGATTTATACTGAACTTAGTTTATGGTAAAAACAGGCGAAAGGATGAACAGGCACATGAAAACTGTCAGAAAAACACTCGCATTCCTTCTGCTGCTCTGTCTGGCCTTGGCCCTGCTGCCCCTGCAGGCCTATGCCGAGACGGACGGTGACCTTGTCAAGGACAGCTTTGGCGACTTCAGCTGCACCTACAACAAGAGCTTCAAGACCCTGATCGTTCACGGCAGCGGCGCCATCCCCGCCTTTTCGGAGAGCAGCCCCGCCCCCTGGAATGACTACAGAGAAGAAGTCACCCGCGTCATTCTGGACGAGGGCATCACCGCCCTGCCCGCCGACTGCTTTGCCGGCATGACCAATCTCACCAGCGTGGCTTTCCCCCAGTCTCTGGAGACGGTGGACGCCAACGCCTTCCGTGACTGCGGCTGTGTCTACTACATCGGCACCGTGGGCAGCACCACCGCTCTGGCTGAGCTTTTGAAGGAGAACGCCTGCTTCAAGGGCGCGGAGAAGGTCCGCATGAAGGCCTCCAGCGTGCCCGGCGAGATCGAGGCGCTCGAGAAGACCTATGCCCCCGTGGATCTCTATTACCCCAACCCCGACAAGAGGACCCTGGATGAGGTCCGCGCCGAGCTGGGCCAGAAGCTGTTTGATGAAATCGTCGCCGCCGCAAAGGCGGCTGCGGGATCCTCCACGCCCTGATCCCGCGCAAGTCTCACAAGAAGGAGCCGCCAAACTGGCGGCTCTTTTCTCTATAGGTTTTTTCCTCTTAATCACTTGTTTGCAGAACACAACCTGCGCCATGCGCCCCCCTATCTTTCTTTCGTCTTGCCGAAAGAAAGATAGCGCCGCGCCCGGTGGAAGAAAGAAAGGGCGCCAAACGCGGGCAGCGTTGTGCAAAATGTGAGATTGTACGCGCGGATATCGAACCTTGTGCAAGTCTGGTACAAGGTCCATGCCGGATCGCCGCGCCGTCCGCAGCGCTGCCTGGGTCACAGACCCCGAGCCGCGTACAAGAGCGGGGCGAAATCCCGGACAGAAGAACCATTGAGCGTCAGCGAAATGCGGGCGCACCGCCCACGCCTCACTGCTCTAGCGGCGACCCTGGTTTCTCCCCTGGACTCCCCTCTTTTGTGTGGAGTCCAGAGAACACTTCCTCTGGTTGCCTTTCTTTGGAGATCAGGCGCAAGCCGCTGCCGGTGGCAGATGCAGGCGCAGCGCCTGATCCGCAGCCGCGCCTCCGGTGGGCCGTCGCGAAGCAGGCCCGCCAGAGGCATTGCGGCAAGGCGGAAGAAACGTTTCTTTCCGCGAAGAGGAAAGAAATGTGTCTTGATCTGCGCAGCCCGGTTCCGGCGAACACGCTGCTATCTGGGGGTGCTGTCATCACTTTCTCTCCACCTCATCCGGCCCTCAAGGAGAAGGCTTGCCAATAACAGAAAGGAGGCGACGCCTCATGCAACTGAACAGAGACGCCCTCCTTGCCCGCTGGCGGGCCGAGCGCCTGCCCTTCCTTTCGGCTCTGGGCTTCGGCCTTCTGGCCCACGGCTTCCTGCTGACCAACAAGATCCCGGTGGACGACGATCTGCCGAACTTCTTCAACAAGGGCGCGACGTACGTCTCCGGCCGCTACGGGCTGGAGCTGACGCGGCTGTTTCTGCCGGACGTGTCCATGCCCTGGATCTACGGGCTGATGAGCATTCTGCTGCTGGCCCTGGCGGTCTGCGTCACGCTGCGGCTTTTTGAGATC
>CAMVIC010000236.1 GCA_947167435.1 uncultured Clostridia bacterium
GACCAGGTCTTCCTGCACCCCAGCTCCGAACGGACCAAACAGTTCCTCCGGGGCTATCAGAAAGACTGACGAAATCCACAAAAAACCGCGGGAAATCCCCGCGGTTTTTTGCTGTTTGACAGATTTTGCAGGGCGCGCTATAATAACAGCAAGGCCGATATTCGGTAAAATATGATAATGGAGGGACAAGTATGAAAAGACTCGCATCGATCCTGTTTGCCCTGCTGCTGGTTCTGAGCCTGTCCGGCGCCGCCTTTGCCGACGCGCTGCCCGCGCCGGAGCCGGACGAGACCAACATGTTCGGCGTGGACAAGAACATCAACATGGAAACCCTGGACGAATATCTGGGGCGGGACGACGTGGCGTACCGGGACGTGCGCATGCTGTTCGACCCGGCGGACTATGCCGCCATCGGCGGCAACGCGGACCTGGCCTCCACGGTGGAGGGCTTCCGCATTGTGCCCTATCCCTATCTGGCGACCCTGACCGCCCTGCCCGTCGAGGGCGCCTATGAGGGCGACACTCTGTTTACCCTCAGCTGGAACGAGGACGGCAGCATTGCCGAGGCGGTTCCCAATTATGAGGAGTCCATGCTGGTGCTGGAGGACCTGTTCCCCAAGGACAAGGCCATCTTCCTCATGTGCGGCGGCGGCGGTTATGCGGGCATGACCAAGTCCCTGCTGATCTTCCTGGGCTGGGATCCCCAGCTGCTGTACAATGTGGGCGGCAACTGGGCCTATCAGGGCGACCACGGCGTGGAGCTGATCCAGTATTCCGAGGATGCCGGCGGCAACGATTTCTTCTGCACCTGGCGTGCCGACTATGCCCTGATCGACTTCTCCCGTCTGCACCCGGTGAGCTGAGACCATGAAGGGAAGAAAGATTCTCTGCGCCATCTGCGCGGCGCTGCTGCTCCTGGCCATGTGCCCGGCACAGGCCCGCGCGGAGCTGACCACCATACCCTACACCCAGTACGCCAGCGGGGGAACCCCCACGGAGCTGGAGGCCGTGATCCTGTTTGAGAACAAGAACTCCACATTCACCCGCTATCAGGTGGCCTTTACCTCCTGCACCTGCCGGGGGCCGGAGAGCAACTACCGCTCGGTGATGTATATCGAGCTGCTCAACAACAAGGACAGCGCCGAGGAGGCAAAAATCCGCTCCATCAGCTTCGGCCAGCTCAACGGGGTCACCGTGGGCATGTGGGGCGACAGCAACCCCGTTTACATGCGCCCGGACTATACCGCGGAGTATATGGACGAAAACTTTGTCCAGAAGCTGGTGGGCTCCTGCAAGGCGGACTTTGACGCCTGGGAGGGCTACGGCGATATCCCCGACGCGGTGGACGCGGACGCGGTGACGGGCGCCACGGTCTCCGTGAGCAACGTAAGCTCCGTCATTCAGGCGCTGTTTCAGTACCACGCGGACAAGTATTACAACTGAAAACAGGGAAGCCGCCGCAAAGCGGATTTCCCGTTGAGACCGAAAAGCGCTGCCCTTCAACCGCAGAAATGCTGTTGAGAGGCAGCGCTGTTTTGCCTGAATTGCCGGATTCAAAAATTCCCTGTAAGATCCGCCGTCCGATTCCGTTATATTGGGTGAGGCGGAAAGGAAGTGACGCATTTGGAGGACAGCAAAATCATCAGCCTGTTTTTTGAGCGCTCGGAACAGGCGATCCGGGAGCTGGACAGCAAGTACGGCCCCGCCGTGAAGAAGCTGGCGGCGAATATTCTGAACGATCGGCTGGATGCGGAGGAATGCGTAAGCGATACGTATCTGAGGGTGTGGAGCAGTATTCCGCCTCACGCGCCGGACCCTCTGGCGGCGTACGTCTGCGCCATTGCCCGCAATCTGGCCATCAACCGGTATCGCGCCAGGCATGCCGAAAAGCGGGACGGAAGCTATGACCTGGTGCTGGAGGAAATGCAGGAGTGCCTTCCCTCCGGCGTGGATGTGGAGACGGAGTATGAGGCCAAAGAGCTCAGCGACGCCATCAACCGCTTCCTCTCCACCCTGGAGCGGGAGGACCGGATCCTGTTTGTCCGCCGGTACTGGTACGCGGATTCCGTTGCGGAGCTGGCGGCAGAAAACCGCTGCAGTGCAAACCGCGTCTCCGTGCGTCTTTTCCGCCTCCGCGAGAAACTGCGGAGTACTTTGACAAAGGAGGGCTTTCTTGCATGAAACGGGAACGGCTGTCAGAGGCGTTCGGCGGCATCGACGAGCGCTATATCATGGAAGCGTACCGTCCGGCTCCCGGGGATGCATCCGGCTCCCCGGAAAGGATCGTACATATGGGAAGAAAACGCATCATCACCCTGGCACTGGCGGCGGCGCTGCTTCTTGCGCTGGGGATTTCGGCATACGCGGTGTTTGGCATTCACGCGGCCCGGCAGCAGGAGCTGAAGGCCGACCTGAAGATTGAGGAAAACCGGGTGAGCAGTTATACGGAGTATCCGGTCTCTGAGGAAGAGGGGAATGGACTTGTCCTGCTCTCCTCGGTAAACGACGGGATGGAGCAGCACGTCTACGTGAACGTCTCCCCCGTGACGGAAGAGGAGGCCGCGCGCTTTCCCGCGGATCTCCGCTTTGCCTGGAGCATTGCCGGCACCGAGATCGGCGGCTTCGCCGGGCCCCAGCTGCCGGTGGAGCTCTCCCTGTCGGGGGAGGAGGCAATCCGCGCCGCGGTGCTGGAAAACGCCTATGACGAGGAGTCTCAGACCATGACCCTGCAGTGCTATGTGGACGTAAACTTTCTCGAAAAGGCGACGGCCCAGCTCGGTACCCGGAGCGTGCCCCTGCAGGTCCACATGATCAGCGGAGAGGACAGTTCCAGGACCTTCGGGCCGGTTCCCCTGACGCTGACGGAGGAGCAGAAGCTCACTTTCGACTTCGGCGGCGCCGTCTATCACGACGGGGAGCTGGACCGGGACATCGAGATCGTCGGCCTGGAGCTGACGCCCTTCAGCGCCGTCTGGAAGGTGCGCTATGAGGGGGCGGCGGACTTCCACAGGCCGGACGCCGACCAGGAGGCCTATGAGCCCTGGAGCCTGCTGGAGGACAAGGTGTGCCTGGAGGCAAGGCTCATCTTCTCCGACGGCACGGAGTTTTCCACCGGCGGCGCCCTGACCACGCCCTATGAAAACGGAACCGTGAACGAGTTCTGCGGCTGGGGCAGCGCCATCAACATCGACGACGTCAGGCGAATCGTCCTGGGGGACCTGGTCCTCTGGGAAGCCGAATCGTAAGGGCGGCAAAGACCGAACAAAGAAAAAGAGCGCGGGAGGAATCGGACATCTCCTCCTGCGCTCGATTTCGCTTTTTTTGAAAGAAAAACTGTATAGGCGCAGAAGAGAGGGCGCCCCGTCCTACACGGAGAAACATGGGTTTCCTCCGTAGGGGACGGCGTCCTCGACGTCCCGTTTGTCGGTCACGGCACCAGGTCCGCGGCGGGGCGAAGGCGCCCCGCCCTACGCGGAGAACGATCGTCCTGCGCGTAGGGAGCGATCCCCTGATCGCTCCGCATGTCCGATACGGTATCGTGTCGGCGGGCCGCCGAGGTCGTCGGCCCCTACGCGCGGGAATGCGGGCCGATCTCCGTAGGGGAGGGCGCCCTCGACGTCCCGTTTGTCGGTTGCGG
>CAMVIC010000237.1 GCA_947167435.1 uncultured Clostridia bacterium
CCCGGTGCCGGCCCAGCACCCGGCCGCTCTCGTCCAGAAAGTCCCCGGGCGGATAGCGCCTGTCCCCAAAGCGCTCCAGGAAGGCGGCATAATCTCCGTCCGGCACAAAACAGATGTCCTGGCTGTCCGGTTTTTTTGCCGTCACCAGGTCCAGCTCCGCCGCCATCCGCCGCGCTTCCTCCTTCCGGTATTTTCCCAGGGGGAATCGCAGGAAGGGCAGCTGATCCTGGCGCAGCATATAGAGCACATAGCTTTGATCCTTGCTCTCGTCCAGGGCCTTTTTCATCACCCAGCGACCCGTTTCCGTATCATAAAACGTTTGCACATAGTGCCCCGTGGCCAGACAGTCGAAGCCGTGAGACCTGGCATAGTGCAGCAAAAAGTCGAACTTGATCTCCCGGTTGCAGACGAGGCAGGGGTTCGGGGTCTCTCCCGCCTCATAGCCGCGGACAAAGTCCTCCATCACCGTCTGGCGGAACAGTCCCCGCAGGTCCAGTACCTCGAAGGGGATCCCCAGCCGGAAGGCGGCATCGGCGGCGTCATCCGCGTCCGCCTGGGTGCAGCAGCTCTTGTGGCAGGCAAGGCCCAGGTCCGTATTCCGGTACAGCGTCAGATTCACACCCTCGCAGTCATAGCCTTCCTGCTGCAGCAGGCGCACGGCGACCGAGCTGTCCACGCCGCCGCTCATGGCGATCAGTGCCCGCATGGTCATCCCTCCCTTCCCCTGCATTTTACTACTATTTACATACTATGTAAATATGGTTTTATTTTTGGCATATTTTAGAAATTCGCTGTTGACAATTTATGCATTTAGTGCTACAGTGAGCTAAACCGAAGAGCGGGAGTGAGTAATCCGGCCAAGACAGGTTCAGAGAGCGGCGGAGGGTGAGAACGCTGCACTGCAAACCGGATGAATGGACCCGCGAGGGCAAACAGAACGGGCCGATGGCCCTAGTATGGGAGACGGAGCTGGCTGTCCGTTAGCATAAGGCCGGCGCGTGTCGGCGCGCTGAAGTGGGTGCATGGCACCAAGCCGGGTGGTACCGCAGGAGTATTAAGCTCCTGTCCCTGCAAATGCAGAGACAGGAGTTTTTCTTTTGTCTCTGGGAAAAAATCATTATGAAAAGGAGACAAACACCATGAGCGAAAACAAAATTCCCTACAAAATCTATCTGTCCGAGTCTGAGATGCCCACAGCCTGGTATAATCTCCGGGCGGACATGAAGGTCAAGCCCGCTCCCCTGCTCAACCCCGGCACCGGCAAGCCGCTGACTGCCGAGGAGCTGACGCCCATCTTCTGCGAGGAACTGGTGCAGCAGGAGCTGGACAACGACACCGCCTTCATCCCCATCCCCGAGGAGATCCGGGATTTCTACAAGATGTACCGTCCCTCTCCGGTGGTCCGTGCCTACTGTCTGGAGCAGAAGCTGGGTACCCCCGCCAAGATTTACTATAAGTTTGAGGGCAACAACACCTCCGGCAGCCACAAGCTCAACTCCGCCATCGCCCAGGCCTATTATGCCAAGAAGCAGGGGCTCAAGGGCGTGACCACCGAGACGGGCGCGGGCCAGTGGGGCACGGCCCTTTCCATGGCCTGCTCCTACTTCGGGCTGGACTGCAAGGTCTATATGGTCAAGGTCAGCTATGAGCAGAAGCCCTTCCGCCGGGAGGTCATGCGCACCTACGGCGCCAGCGTGGTTCCCTCTCCCTCCATGGAGACGGAGGTGGGTCGGAAGATTCTGGCCGAGCATCCGGGCACCACGGGCTCGCTGGGCTGCGCCATCTCCGAGGCGGTGGAGGTGGCCGTCAAGAATCCGGGCTACCGTTATGTGCTGGGCAGCGTGCTCAACCAGGTGCTGCTGCACCAGTCCGTGATCGGTCTGGAGGCCAAGACGGCCATGGACAAGTACAGCATAAAGCCCGACGTGATCATAGGCTGCGCGGGCGGCGGCAGCAATCTGGGCGGTCTGATCGCCCCCTTCATGGGCGAGAAGCTGCGGGGCGAGGCCGACTACCGCATCATCGCGGTGGAGCCCGCCTCCTGCCCCAGCTTCACCCGGGGCAAGTTTGCCTATGACTTCTGCGATACCGGCATGATCTGCCCCCTGGCCAAGATGTACACCCTGGGCAGCAGCTTCATCCCCTCCCCCAACCACGCCGGCGGCCTGCGCTTCCACGGCATGTCCACCATCCTGAGCCAGCTCTACCACGATGGCTATATGGAGGCCCGGGCGGTAGAGCAGACCTCCGTCTTTGAGGCGGCGGAGCTCTTTGCCCGCTGCGAGGGCATCCTGCCCGCACCGGAGAGCAGCCACGCCATCCGCGCCGCCATCGACGAGGCGCTCAAGTGCAAGGAGACCGGCGAGGAGAAGACCATTCTCTTCGGTCTCACCGGCACGGGCTACTTCGACCTGGTGGCCTACCAGCAGTTCAACGACGGCAAGATGACCGACTACATTCCCAGTGACGAGGATCTGGCCGCAGGCTTTGCGGGTCTGCCCCAGGTACCCGGTCAGGCGTAAAGATCCACTACAACAACAGCAGGCGGGGCCAGCCCGCCTGCTGCTTTTTATTGAAACTTTTTGTCGTGCACCGCGTCTAAAGGCTGCAGGCGGAAGCGCCTGCAGACAAAGCCACCCCTGTGACGTAAAAAGAGAGGAACACGAGATGAACGTCTCCTGCAGCTACTGTGGACAATTCTATCCGGATACCGAGCCTTTCTGCCCCCACTGCGGGGCGCCCAACGAGAAGCTTGCCTCCGACGGTCGGGCAGTTCCCCGCAATATTGCGGAGCTGAGGCAGTTTTGCGCCGCGCACCATCTTCCGCTGGAGCAGATGCGCTTTTTCATCGGGGAAAACTATACCGGCCCCCGCGCCTTCGGCATTTTCAAGGACGACCGGGGCGTCTGCACCGTCTATAAAAACAAGGCCGACGGCAGCCGTGCCATCCGTTATCAGGGCCCGGACGAGGAATACGCAGTCCGGGAAATCTACGAGAAAATGAAGAGCGAGATTCAGAATCAGCGCCGGCGGCGCAGCAGCATACCGGTCTCTTCCCCGCGCCCTCCCGTCCGACAGAAGCGGAATCGGTTCCCGGTCTGGTTTGTGATCCTGTTGGCCGCTCTGGTGCTCTGGCTTGTTTCCGGCATGGGGAGCGGTGCGCCCAGGGGTTATTACCACTATGACAACGGCTATTATTATCAGCAAAACGGCAACTGGTACCGCTACGACAGCAGTCTGGGCCGGTGGGTGCTGCGCAGCGTGGTGGACGCCGCCCTGGAGGAGCACGCAGAAGACTATTATACCTCCTCCGACTGGTCCAACGACTATGGGGTGACCGAGTTTTCCGGCGGCAGCTCCGGCTCCTCCGGCTATTCGTCCTCCCAGTCAGGCAGCAGCTGGTACGATTCCGACTGGGACTCCGACTGGGACTCCGGCTGGAGCGACTCCGACTGGGACTGGGACAGCGGCGACAGCTGGGACTCTGGCTGGAGCGACTGGGACTCTGACTGGTAAAAAGAAAAACACAGGGGACGATCCCCTGTGTTTCAAGCTGTCGACAAAGCCGGATGGCTTTGTCGACAGGAGAGATGCAGCCTGCCGCGCGCACTCGCGCAGGGGCGCTCGCACACTT
>CAMVIC010000238.1 GCA_947167435.1 uncultured Clostridia bacterium
AGGCCTTCTTCTTGCCGCCGACGGAGGCGATCAGGGAGAAGATCACGCCGAGCGCGCCGCCGCCGAGCAGGCCCCAGCCAAAGTAGGTGGGCATCGTGGTCGTGCTGGGCGTTGCGCCGTTCTTCTTGATCAGCGCCGCATAATCAGAGCCCCAGTATTTCTCCCAGTTGGGCTTGGTATCGCGGAAGAGCATGAACCAATAGACGCCGAAGAAGCCGAGTCCGACCAGACCGCAGAGCAGGCTGAGCGCGCCGATCAGCAGGAACAGCGCGGCGGCGCCGAAGCCGGCAACCGTACCGATGAAGAAAAGATCCTGATCGAAGTCCTGGATCTTGAACGCACGGAAGGCGTCCTTGAGCCCGGAGACTTCAGGCGAAGCGGTGAAATCAAAGCGGAGGGTCTCGAGGAAGGCCATCACGCCGGCTGCCAGCATCAGCAGCATGGCGATCACGGCGACGGCTCGCTTGCCGCCGGACATGGTATTCTTCCGCTTCAGCGGAGCGGCGGGAGGCACCGGAGCGGCCGGAGCACCGTAGCCCTGCCCATAATAGGGCTGCTGCGGGGGCTGGGGCTGCTGGATCGGCCGCGCATAGGGCGGCTGAGGCGGCGCATAGGCAGGCTGCTGCGACGCGGCAGGCTGGGTGTAGGGCTGCTGCGGCATGGCAGGCTGCGAATAGGCCGGAGTTGCTTGCTGCTCAACGGGCGGGAGCTCCTGGGAGATCGTCTCTGAAACCGGCTGTTCGACCGGCGCCTGGGGCTGCGCGGGGCCGGCGGCTCTGGGCGTGAGCTTTGAACCGCAGTTCGGGCAGAACGAAACGTCATCCGGCAGCTTCGTCCCGCATTTCGTACAGAACATTGAGATACCTCCATTCCATAATACCAGTATTCGGAGTTTTTCCTATTTGTATCATACCCGATTTGAAGCAAAAGTCAAGACAAAACTTCAAGAAAAATCCCCCCACAATTGTGCAGTCATCATAACATCATAACCGCCTTCCATGGGGGAGCATTCTTGCTTTCATAGAGCTTTCACGAACGGCAAATAATTATAATAAAATATGCTGCAATTCTATTGCTATTTTGCCGATAACAGGGTATAATATTGCCGGAAGAACATTGCGGAGGTGCTTTCTATGGAGTATATTTCTGTTGCGGAGGCTGCGAGGCGCTGGGGACTTTCCGAGCGCAGCGTGCGCAATTACTGCGCCCAGGGGCGGATTCCCGGGGCCCTGCTGACGGGAAAGACCTGGAACGTTCCCGAAACAGCAGAAAAGCCCGCCCGGAAGCCCAGGCGGGACGCGGGGAAGCGGGATCTGCTGACGGTTCTGCGGGATGAGAAGGCGGCAAAGCTCCACGGCGGCATTTATCACAAGATCCAGATCGACCTGACCTACAACTCCAATCATATCGAGGGCAGCCGCCTGACCCACGATCAGACCCGGCTGATCTTCGAGACGAATACCATCGGCGTGGACGCCACCGTCCGGGTGGACGACGTGGTGGAGACGGCCAATCATTTCCGCTGCATCGGCCTAATGATCGACGCCGCCACCCACACCCCCAGCGAGAGTCTGATCAAGCAGCTCCACGCCGTGCTGAAAAACGGCACCACCGACAGCCGCAAGGACTGGTTTGCCGTGGGCGACTATAAGCGCTTCCCCAACGAGGTCGGCGGCAGGGCCACCACTGCGCCGGAGGAGATTCCGGCAGCCATGAAGCAGCTGCTGCGGGATTACAACGCAAAGAAGGAAAAAACCTTCGACGATCTGCTGGACTTCCACTATCGCTTCGAGCGCATCCACCCCTTCCAGGACGGCAACGGCCGCGTCGGCCGCCTGCTGCTGTTCAAGGAGTGCCTGCGCAACGGCATCGTCCCATTCATTTTGACGGAGGACCTGAAGCTCTACTACCGCGGCCTCCAAAATTGGGAAACCGAACCCGGCTACCTCCGCGATACCTGCGGCCTCGCCCAGGACCGCTTCAAGCAGGTGCTGGAGTATTTTGAAATCATATACCGATAGGCTAATTGTATTTGATTCAGAGGAGTTGCTCAAATGGTAAAC
Source organism: uncultured Clostridia bacterium (assembly GCA_947167435.1). The sequence goes on from CAMVIC010000238.1 coordinate 2,064, forward strand.
AAAAAATATGCAAAGTCAAGATTGGCGAACGGAAAACAGCCAACCGTTCAGGAACACCTTTCCGCTGTCGCCGCGTTTGCCGGGGAATATGGGAAGGAGATTGGCACAGAATCAGCAGCCCGCTTGGAGGGACACTTTCATGATTTCGGAAAGTACGGAGACCTCTTTCAGTGCGTTCTAACCGCATCCGAGCAGGGGATTGATCACGCGCTCCCTGGAGCAGCCATCCTGGCAAACCTGAATCGTTCAGCGCTTAATCCGGTTTTGGAGGCAATTGCTGCCCACCACAGTGAGTTGATTTCTGCCCGCCATCTGATTGAAACGCTGAAACGCAGCGTGAACTCCGATGAGCCCGTCATTTCACCGGCAGGGAAACGCGCTTCTCTTTCCGGCAAAGTCCAGTATCAAGAAGCTTGGAACTGTTTTCTGCAGGATTTCCCGGGATTTACAATTCCAAAGCTTTCCATCTTCCGGGGAGACGAACAGACAGAAGATCATTTCACGAATATCCAGAAAATGCTGTTTACGAGGATGTTGTTCTCTTGTCTGGTGGACGCCGACTATACAGTTTCCGCAATGGAGGAAGATGAGACTTACGCAGACGTGAGTGAAGTCACGGAATTTGACGCGGAGTCTCAGTTGTCCAGCTTGCGTTTGTTTGCAGAGAGTATCCGAAGCGGCTCGTCTGCGGATTCCAAGCTAAATCAGCTTAATCTGACAGACCTGGAACGGCAGTTCAGCGCACGATGGAGATACCCGGTCATCATTACCACCTCCGTCAAGTTCTTTGAATCGCTCTTTTCCGCAAAGCCTGCGGATTGCAGAAAGCTGCATAACATCGCAAACAGCGTCATCCTGTTTGACGAAGCGCAAAGCTTGCCTCCCGAGCTAACAGAGGCTTCGCTGATTGCGGTAAGGGAACTGTGCAGAAGCTATGGCTGTACAACTGTTTTCTCCACTGCCACACAGCCGGATTACTGTCAGATCAGAAGAGTAGGAGACCGCTGGGCACCAAAGGAGATATTGCCTGATTGTGAAACATACTACAGTGCCTTAAATCGGACAAGTGCGGAGTGGCGGCTGGAGCAGGCGACTCCACTTGAAAACATTGCAAAAGAGATGCTGCAGGAACATAACGTATGCGTCATCGTTATGCTGAGCTGAAGGATACTCAGATGTTGGTGCTTGCCTCGCCGATCTACTATCACGGTATCAGCGGGCAGCTGAAATGCGCAGTCGATCGTTTTTATTCCGCGCTTTACCCCAAAGCGCCGGAGACGCTTAAGAAAGCTGCCATGTTTCTGAGTTCTGGTGATCCGGACATGTATGATGGCGCCAAATTTTCTTATGACGGTGATTTTCTTGGTTATCTTGGATTGGAGAATATTGGGATCATCACGAATCACGACAAGGACTGCTTGGCGGCGGTCAGGCAAATGGCGACATCTTTGTAAAGCAAGCAAAAAGCTGTAGCCTGATATCATTATATCGGCTATCTCAAAAAATGAAATAAACCAGGAGTCATCCTCTTGACTTCTGGTTTATGAAGGAGAAA
>CAMVIC010000239.1 GCA_947167435.1 uncultured Clostridia bacterium
GTATTTAAAGTAATCAGGCAGCTGTTTACTTGTTTTGTTTGTAGTGGGGTGCATGGCGGTATCGCCGGAAATATGGGCCAGGAGCCGCAGCTCGATCTGACTGTAGTCCGCGTCCACCAATACCTTGCCCGGCGCGGCCACAAACATTTTCCGGATCTCAGCCCCCAGTTTCTTTCGGATCGGGATGTTCTGCAGATTGGGTTCCGCAGAGGAGAGCCGACCGGTTGCCGTAACCGTCATCTGGAAGTTGGTGTGAATCCGTCCGTCTGCCGAAATCACCTTCAGCAATCCGTCTGCGTAGGTGGATTTCAGCTTCGTCAGCATCCGGTATTCCAGTACGTCCTCCACGATGGGGTGCTTGCCCCGCAGCTTTTCCAGCACATCCGCATTGGTGCTCCAGCCGGTTTTGGTTTTCTTGCCGGCGGGCAGCATGAGGTCGTCAAAGAGGACTTCCCCCAACTGCTTTGGGGACAGGATGTTGAATTCATGACCGGCATGTTCCCAGATTCTCTTCTGCAGCTGCGTGATGCTGTCCGTCAGGCTTTCGCCGAATTCATACAGCGCACTTCGATCCACCAGAAAGCCCTGCTCTTCCATGTCTGCCAGCACCCGACAGAGCGGAAGCTCAGCCGTTTCATAGAGCTCCGTCATCTCAAGCTCCGACATTTTTTCCCTTAGCGGCTGATAGAGTGTAAAGACAGCCTCTGCCCCGTCAAGCTCTTCTCCCAGATAGCGAAGAGAAAGCCGGTTCAGCGGGTAGTCGCTGGCCGTCGCATCCAGCAGATAGGCTGCAAGTGCCGTGTCGAAAAGAAAACCGTCCAGAGGCAGGTTTTCTTTCTGAAGGAGAGTCATCAGGTCTTTCACCTGGTGAGCGAGCTTTGCTGTCTTTTCGGAAAACAACAGAGCGAGCAGCTCACCGAAGCGCTCACCGCAGCGCTGCCAATCTGCCGCGAAAACCTGTTTTCCGTCACAGATTTCCAGCTCATCCAGCCCGTTTATCGGGCAGACTGCCACATACTCCGCCTGCTTCACCGACGCGAACAAGGCGTCAAGGTCCTTTTCACTGCAGATTTCAATGCGGGGAAGACGAACGCTTTCTGCTTTCGTTTGCTCTTCCTCCCCCGGATGGAGTCCCCATTTTTCAATAAATTTGAGAAATCCAAGCCTCTTCAGGAAATCATACAGCTCCGGTGTGTAATTCTGATGCCAAAGATTCTCTTCCGGGCGAAACGGCAGCGGCACTTCGCGGAAAATGGTTGCCAGCCAGTAGGACATACGGGCGCTGTCCTCCCCTTCCCGAAGCTTCTTCCGCACGCTCTCCCGAATCTCCAGGCTGTCCAGATTTGCGTAGATATTCTCCAGGGTGCCGTATTTCTGCAGCAGGTCCATCGCTGTTTTTTCGCCGATTCCGGGCACGCCCGGGATATTGTCGGAGCTGTCTCCCATCAGGGCTTTCAAATCCACCATCTGCAGCGGGCCGAAACCGTATTCCTCCCGGAAGCGCTCCGGGGTATAGACGATGGTCTCCGTCTGTCCCATGCGGGTTTTTACGTTGCAGACGCTGGTCGTATCGCTCAACAACTGCAGACTGTCTTTATCGCCGGTCACAATTACGCAGTTCCAATTCTCCTTTTCACAAACCGATGCAACCGTGCCCAGGATGTCGTCTGCCTCATACCCCTCCAGCTCATAGCGGCGGATTCCCATATCATCCAGCAGTTCTTTCAAAAGGGGCATCTGCGCAGCAAGCTCCTCCGGCATTTCCTTCCGCTGCGCCTTATATTCAGGATAGCTCCTGTGGCGGAAAGTAGGTACCTTCAGGTCAAAGCTGACACACACCGCATCCGGCTTCTGCTCATCCAGCAGCCGCTGCAGGATGTTGACAAAGCCGAATACCGCATTTGTCGGCGTCCCGTCCGGTGCATTCAAAGGCCGGACGCCAAAAAAAGCACGGTTTACAATGCTGTTTCCGTCCAGAATCATCAGTTTCATTGCTCTTCCCTCACTGCTCTCCGCGCAGACGAATGATTTCATCCCGCAGCTGCGCCGCAATTTCGTATTCCAGCATCTTGGCAGCCTTCTGCATCTTGCTCTCAAGCTGCGCAATCAGCTCCCGTTTCTCTCGTTCGGTCATCTTTACGTTGTTTGCACGGGCGACAGTCTGGGCGGCGTCTGTGGAGATTTCAATCAGATCCCGCACGCTCTTCACGATTGTCCGGGGAACGATGCCGTTTGCCTCATTGTATGCCTTCTGTTTGGCCCGTCTGCGTTCTGTCTCATCAATACAGGCGCGCATGGAGGGCGTGATCGAATCCGCGTACATGATGACAACGCTTTCCGCGTTTCGGGCGGCACGGCCAACCGTCTGAATCAGGCTTGTCTCACTGCGCAGGAAGCCCTCTTTATCTGCGTCCAAAATGGCCACCAGCCCCACTTCCGGGATATCCAGCCCCTCACGAAGCAGGTTAATCCCCACCAAAACGTCAAATTCGCCCAATCGGAGGTCACGGATAATCTCCATGCGTTCGATGGTTCCGATATCGTGGTGCATATATCGGCAGCGTATCCCCACATTGGTCAGATAGTCTGTCAGGTCTTCCGCCATTTTCTTGGTCAGCGTCGTCACGAGAACGCGCTGTCCTTTCTTTTCTCTGTCGTGGATTTCCCCGATCAGGTCATCAATCTGTCCCTCCACGGGTCTGACAAAGATTTCCGGATCCAGAAGTCCGGTTGGCCGAATGATCTGCTCCACCACCTGGCCTGCCCGCTCCCGTTCGTATTGTCCCGGGGTGGCGGACACATAGATGCGCTGATGGATTCGCTGCGTAAACTCGTCAAACTGCAGCGGCCGGTTGTCAAAGGCGGAAGGAAGCCGAAAGCCGAAGTCCACCAGCGATTCCTTGCGTGCCCGGTCTCCCCGGTACATGGCGCGGACCTGGGGCAGCGTCACGTGACTCTCATCCACAAAGAGCAGGAAATCCTTTGGAAAATAGTCCAGCAGTGTCATCGGCGGACTGCCGGGCTTGCGGTTGGATATGACTCTGGAATAGTTTTCTATGCCGGAGCAGTAACCCAGCTCCTGCATCATTTCGATATCGTAATCCGTCCTCTGGCGGATTCTCTGAGCCTCTACCAGCTTCCCGTTGGCCTCAAAATAACGCACCCGCTCATCGCACTCCGCGCGAATGCGCTCGATTGCCGCGGCCATCTTTTCCCGAGTGGTGACATAGTGGCTGGCAGGATAAATGGCCACGTGATTCAGAATCCGGGTCGCCATGCCGGTTACCACATTGATTTCACTGATGCGCTCCACCTCGTCGCCGAAGAACTCCACGCGAATGGCCTTATCGTTGTAGTATGCGGGGAAGACTTCCAGGGTATCGCCTCGGACGCGGAACATATTACGCTCGAAAGCAATATCGTTCCTCTCGTATCGGATTTCCACCAGTTTATGCAGCAGCTCGTCAAAATCCCGGGTCTGACCGGGACGCAGGGAAATCACCATATTCGCGTAGTCAATGGGATCGCCCAGACCGTAGATACAGGACACGGAGGATACGACGATAACATCCCTCCGTTCAAACAGGCTGGACGTGGCGCTGTGCCGAAGAC
>CAMVIC010000240.1 GCA_947167435.1 uncultured Clostridia bacterium
GGGCTTTACGCTGACAGCCTTTTTCATGGGCCTGATTTACGGGCTGTTTCTGTATAAGGAGCAGAGCTTTTTGCGGATCGTGCTGGCAGTGGCCGCGCACCAGCTGCTTCTGAGCCTGCTGCTGAATACCCTGTGGATCTCCGTCCTCTACGGCTCGCCCTATGGTCCGCTGCTGCTGACCCGGCTGCCCCAGTGCGGAATTCTGGCGGCGGTCCAGCTTGCGATCATTCCGCTGATCGCAAGGGCGCTGCCGATGCTGAGAAAGGCCGCGTCATGACGAATAAAAGGGAGCAGCGGCGCATTGCCCTGGCTGCCAGAAGAAAACTGACGCCGGCGGAGCGAGCGGCATACAGCGAACGCATCTGTGAAAGGCTTCTTCAACTGTCTGAACTGAGGGAAGCGAAGCTGGTGTTCTCTTACATGGCGCTGGCGGATGAGGCGGACCTGTCCTCCGTGCATGCCTGGCTGCGGGAGCAGGGGAGAAGGCTGGCTTTTCCCCACTGCCTGACGGCGGGACAGATGGAGGCCTTTGAGCCGTGCGGATGGAAGGAAGGACCCTACGGAATCCTGGAGCCGGAGCCGGAGGCTTCCCGCCGGGTGGACCCGGCAGAGATCGACCTGGTGCTGGCACCCTGCGTCGCCTTTGACGAGACGGGGATGCGGCTTGGCCACGGCGCCGGATACTATGACCGGTTCCTGCCGCGGTGTGTCCGGGCCGGGGTGATTGCGGCCGCTTTCGAGGCGCAGCGGCTTGAGCGGGTAACGTTTGACGTCTATGACAGACGCATGGACGGCGTTGTTACGGAAGAGGCGATATACAGGATAAGATAAGCCGGATGGATCCTTTCTTCCATCCGGCTTTTGCCTTTCAGCTTCGGTCCCGCTTGGGAATGATTTCAATCCAGTACCCATCCGGGTCCTCGATGAAATAGATGCCCATGCCCGGGTTTTCAAAACAGATGCAGCCCATGGCGGCGTGCTTTGCATGGGCAGCTTCCATGTCCGGCACGTCAAAGGCCAGGTGATACTCACCCTCGCCCAGGTCATAGGGCTCGGTCCGGTCACGCAGAAAGGTCAGCTCCAGGGTGAAATCCGTCTCACCGTCACCGAGAAAAACAAGATGAAAGCTGCCGTCCGAGGCTGTGCGCTCCCGCACGGGCTTAAGGCCCAGCGCTTCGTCATAAAACTTCAGACTGCGGTCCAGATCCAGAACGTTGAAGTTGAAGTGGTTGAATCGAAACATGACGGATGCCTCCTTGTTATACGCCGATTTTCAGCGCGGGCGCTGCCTTGGCAATGGCGGAGAGGGCTGCGTCCATGACTTTTTCATCCTCGCTCAGCACGTCGGCATATTCTTTCCCGCCGCTGACGAAAACCATGCGGAAATAGGCAAAGAAGGCCTGAGCGCAGCACATGCGGCCGCGCACCTCCTGCACCCGGATAAAGGCCCGTTCCAGCTTGTCATAGGCCAGGAAACGGGTTTTGAAGCCGTCCCGGTAATATACGCCCAGCCTGCCGACCTTCAGCTTGTCAAATTTCTGAGCAGTGTCGAAATCCGCTTCCAGGTCTTCACCGCTTACCGGACCGCCCAGCCCAGCAAAGATTTTATCTGCCATCGTCAGTTCCTCCTTAAATGAATTGAGCACAATTCTTTTCACCAGTTTATCAGAAATCTCTTGCAAGTCAAGCGCTTTCTGATATAATAAACATGCTTCTGACATTAATAATAAAAGGAGAAGTATTATGTACTGCACAAGAAAAGTTCTGGACGATCTGATCTGGGTTGGCGCAGACGACCGCAGGCTTGCCTGCTTTGAGGGCGTGTATGGCGTACCCGACGGAGTATCCTATAACTCCTATCTGCTGCTGGATGAAAAGACGGTGCTTTTTGACACGGTGGACAAGGCCGTATACAGCGTTTTCCTTGAGAATCTGGCCCATGAGCTGGGCGGGCGGGACCTGGACTACCTGGTGGTCACCCACATGGAGCCGGACCATGCCGCTACGCAGGAGCTGCTGCTGGAGCGATACCCCAACGCAAAGGTGGTCTGCAACGCCAAGATCAAGACCATGATGGGGCAGTTTCTGGGGAAGGATCTGGGGGAGCGCTTTGTGCTGGTGAAGGAAGGGGACAGCTTCTCCTCCGGTCGGCACAGCTTCCGCTTTGTGATGGCGCCCATGGTCCACTGGCCGGAAGTGATGATGGTATATGACGAGACGGAAAAGGTCCTCTTCTCCGCCGACGCCTTCGGCACCTTCGGCGCGCTCAACGGCCGCCTCTTCAACGACGAGACCGATTTTATGGGAGAGCATCTGGACGAGGCGCGCCGCTATTACACCAATATCGTCGGAAAGTACGGACCCCAGGTGCAGGCGGTGCTGAAAAAGGCGGCCGCACTGGAAATCCGGCTGGTATGCCCGCTGCACGGCTTCGTCTGGCGCAGCCACTTCGGCGATTACCTGGAAAAATATCTCCTGTGGAGCAGCTATACCCCGGAGGAAAAGAGCGTGCTGATTGCCTACGCCTCCGTATACGGGCATACAGAGAACGCGGCAAACATCCTGGCGGTCAAGCTTGCCGAGAGGGGCGTCCGCGTACGGATGCACGACACGTCCGTCATCCCTGCAAGCTACATTCTGTCTGACGCCTTCCGCTGCAGCCATCTGGTCTTTGCCGCCACCACCTACAATGCCGGCGTGTTCGTGACCATGGAAAACCTGCTGCATGACATTGCAAACCACAACCTGCAAAACCGCAGGGTCGCCATCATCGAAAACGGCAGCTGGGCACCCACCAGCGGAAAGGTCATGCGGGAGCTTTTGAGCGGACTGAAGAACACAGAGTTTATCGGCGAGAACGTGACGCTGAAATCCGCCCTGGCCGAGGGACAGCTTGCGGAGCTGGACGCCCTGGCCGACGCCATCGCAGCAGAGCTGAACCCGACGCCTGCGGTATCTGTCGCCGCACCCGCTGCGGCGGAAGGGGAATACAATCCCGAGGCGGTGGACAAGAAGGCTTTCAACAAGCTTTCCTACGGCGTGGAGCTGCTGACCACCCGTGTGGACGGGAAGGACTACGGCTGCATCATCAACTCCGCCTGCCAGGTGGCCTCCGGCGACCCGAAAAAGCTGAGCATCTCCGTCATCGCCAAGAATTACACCTGCGAGATGCTGGCCAAGTCCGGCGTCTTCAACGTGTCGATCCTGACCGAGGACGCGCCCTACAGCCTGTTCCAGCAGTTCGGCTTCCAGAGCGGGAGAGACACGGATAAGTTTGCCGGCATGGAGACCGAGGACCGCACGGCAAACGGCGTACGCTTCCTGCCCCAATACAGCAACGCCGTGCTCTCCTGCCGGGTGACCGAAGTGAAGGATCTGGGGCCGTCGGTACTCTTTATCGCGGACGTGGTGGAGGCGAAGGTGCTCTCCAAAGCCCCCAGCTGCACCTATGACTATTATCATGGCCATATCAAGCCCAAGAAGAACCCGGCGCCGGAGCAGAAGGAGTGCTGGGTCTGCAAGGTCTGCGGCTACGTGTATTAGTTCCCTGAGCTTGCCGAAGGGAATGGAGTCGAAGAATCTAGGCAGGCGTCAA
>CAMVIC010000241.1 GCA_947167435.1 uncultured Clostridia bacterium
GTCAACGAGAAGGCCGGCGAGGGCAGCGAAGACGTGCTGAAGGTCTATGTGGCCGTCTACACCCTCACCGAGAACGGCGACCCGGACAAGAAGATCGCCGGCGATGATCCGGACAAGGTGGAAGAGGACTACGCCTTCGAAAACGAGTACGGCCTGGGCAAGCTGACCGTCACCAAGACTGTCACAGGCAACCTGGCCAGCAACACCAAGGAGTTTGACATCACCGTCAGCTTCAGCGGCGGAGCCAAGGCCGGCGGCGACATCGCCTACACCCTGGCCGACGGCACCACGGGCACCCTCAGCTTTGCCGAGGACGGCACCGCCTCCCTGGGCATCAAGCTGAAGCACGAGGCCAGCGCCGTGTTCACCAACATTCCCGCCGGCGTGACCTACACCGTGGTTGAGGCCGAGAAGCACACCCAGGGCGACATCAACAGCGATGAGGGCTACACCGTCAGCTATGAAGGTGCCTCCGCTACGGTTAAGGCCGGAGATGATCTGAAGGCTGCCGTCAAGAACGAGAAGAAGACCGAGATTCAGACCGGCATCTCTCTGGACAGCCTGCCCTACATCCTGATCGCCGTGGCCGTTGTGGCCGCCCTGGTGATCATGGTCATCCGTAAGCGCCGTTACAGCGAAGACTGATGACTGACTGATTTTTCTCTTCTCTCCCGCCGGGCCCCGGCCCGGCGGGAGAGAGGAAACCGCAAGACTTTGAAAGGAGTTGACCGGCAAATGTCAATTCGCAGAGCCTGTGTGAGAACGGTCAATTCCTTTGTGAGCCTTGTGATCATTCTCGCGCTGCTCCTCTTCGGCTCCTATTCCGCCTATGCCCTCTGGGACAACCGGCAGATCTACAGCGCCGCGCAGAACGTGCAGCTGCAGATGAAGGAGCTGAAGCCGGATATCCAGGCGGAGACCGGACCGTCCTTTGAAGAGCTGCTGGCCATTAACCCGGACGTGCGCGCCTGGGTCACCATGGACGGCACCAAGATCGACTATCCCGTTTTGCAGGGCGAGACGAACCTGAGCTATATCAACACCGACGTGTACGGCAAGTTTGCCCTGGCGGGCAGCATCTTTCTGGACTGCCGCAACAGCCCGGACCTTTCGGACGCCTACAATCTGGTGTACGGCCATCACATGGCCAACAGCAACATGTTCGGCGACCTGGACCTGTACAAGGACCCCAAATTCTTCCGGGAGAACACCACCGGGACCCTGATTACCCGGGATGCGGTCTATGACCTGACCGTGCTGGCGCTGATTATGGTCTCCGCCTCGGAGGACAATATCTTCGAGGTGCCCCAGAACCAGAATCCGGACACCGTGATTGCCTTCACCCGGGAAAACGCCGTGCTGCTCAGCGACAAGATGCCCCAATTGGGCGAGGACGTGCAGTTCTTTGCCCTGTCCACCTGCTCGTCGGAATTTACCGACGCGCGGACCATTGTGCTCACCGCCATGAACAGGCGGGCCTGAGCCATCCAGGAGGTAACGGATGATGAAAAAGAGAGCTTGCAGTTTTCTGCTGTTGCTGCTTTTGCTGGCGACGATGCTGAGCATCCCCGCGTACGCCGAAGAGGGGAAAGTGACGGCGGAGGTACCGGTGGAGATCCAGCTGAGCGGATCGGTACCCAGCCCTGCAGAGACCTTCACGGTGGAGCTGGAGGCAGTGACGGAGAATGCGCCGATGCCTGCCGGAGCCGCTGAGGGTGTGTGGACGACGACCATCACCGGGGCGGGAAAGGCCACGGTGCAGATCGACTATGAGCATGCCGGGGTGTACAGCTACACGATCAAGCAGCTTCCGGGAAGCCATGTTCGGGGAACCTATGACAGCCGGGTGTACAAGCTGACGGTATACGCCACGGTGGACGAGGACTTCGCGCTGGGGATCACCACGGTGCTGGAGGACCCGGACGGGGAGAAGACGGATACGGCGCTGTTCGAGAACAGTTACAAGGCGCCGGAGCCGGCGAAGTATGACCCGCCGATCCAGAAGGCAGTGCAGAACAGGCGCGGCATGGCGCCGGCGGACTCGGTGTTCACCTTTGCCATGATTCCGGCGGAGAAGGACGCACCCATGCCGGACAACAAGGAGGCCCGCACTGACGAGGCCACAGGCGCCCTGTATATGGATGTGGTGGGCCCGGGCTCCTATGAGTTTGGATGGATGACCTTTACCGAGGAGCACGTGGGGAAGACCTACGTGTACACGGTGAAGGAGGTCGCGGGGAGCGACAAGTACTTCAGCTACGATGTGAACATCTACACGCTTACCATCGCGGTGACAGAGGTGGACGGCAAGGTCACGCTGGACGTGAGCCGCACGGACAACAGCGGCACGGAGGCGACAAGCATGTCCTTCACCAACGTCTACGACAGGCCGACGGAGCCGGGGAAAGCCCCGAAGACCGGCGACGCCAACAACATCTGGATCTGGATCGCCCTGATGGCGGCCTCCGTGGTCATCATCGCCGTGGGCGCCGTGATCTGGGCCAGGAAGCACAAAAAGAAATAAGCTGTAGAAGAATACAGTCTGCCAGCCGTCCCGACCGGGACGGCTGACTGGCTATCCAAAGGACTGGTAAGTTTTGCAGATACAGCTCCTATAAAGGGAAGGCTGTGACGGGCGACTGATAGTCGCCCCTGTAAAGCAGAACCGCATTTCACCGCGTAGGGGCAGATATACCCGCAGGGCACGCAGTCATCCGCCCGCATTTTCCCCGTTTTCGTGTAGGGGCTGGCGCCCTCGACAGCCCGTGTAGTATCCGCAGCTTCTCCCAGAAGCAGAGATCTGTACGCGCAGACAGCAAAAAGATTGCAAAATAGTAACAAACCCACTTGACATAATATTGTTACCTATTTATAATGTTTAGTAAATAATCGGCGGACTCCCTGATGACAGGGAAGTCGGCGTCGGAGAGACGCAAAACCGAAAGAAGTGATAAAGACCGTGTACTCCGGGTGCGCGTCGATGAGGGCGCAGCGGTCGGCGCGGCCGTGACGATCCCCTTGCGGGACGATACTTGGACAGGAGGAACGCAAATGAAAGGATCTGTTTTCAGCTGGAGCAACAAGCGCTTTGCCCGGCTGCTGAGCCTGGTGCTCGTGATCCTGATGTTCTGCAGCCTGGTGCCGGTGGGCGCCCTGGCGGCAGACGATATGGAACCGGTGACAGAGGAGGAGAGCGCGGTCTTTGAGGAGGCCGGCGCGGCGTCCGACCCTGCCCTGGCGGAGCCTGTACAAGAGGAGCCTGTCCAGGAGCCGGAGCCTGCCGTCGAAGAGCCGGAGGCACCTGCCGCTGAGGAGCCGGAAACGCCCGCAGCGCCGGAAGAGAATCCGGAGGACGACCTGCCGCCCGACGCGGGCGAGACGCCCGTGGGCGACAACATCGTGCCCATGGAGGAAGGGGAAGTGCCGGAGGCTGAGGAGCCGGAGGAAGAGCCCGTGTCCGAGAGCACCGAGAGCACCGCTGCGGACTACCGCCCCCCGCTGCACTTCGAGGCGCGCTGCAACGGCGTCACCGTGATCGCGGACGCGCCGGAGGGCACCCTGCCCTACGGCACCGGCATGCGCGTGGCCCCCGTG
>CAMVIC010000242.1 GCA_947167435.1 uncultured Clostridia bacterium
CTTGTCGTGATCAAAAACAGCTGCATCCGCTGCCATCAGCACGACTCTTTTATTGTGAAACGGATTTCGCAGATGTTTTATGCTTCGGACTGGGGCTTGATGTCGATCTTGTAACCGGTAAGTTTGGCAGCCAGGCGGGCGTTCTGGCCCTCCTTGCCGATGGCAAGAGACAGCTGAGAATCGGGCACAATGACCCGGCAACTCTTCCCGTCCTCCAGCATGGTGACGCTCACCACTTCGGAAGGAGACAGCGCCGCGGCAATATACTCTTCCGGGTTTTCACTGTAGTGGACAATGTCGATCTTCTCGCCGCCCAGCTCATTTACGATGCTGGCCACACGGCCGCCTCTGGGTCCAACACAGGCGCCGATGGGATCCACGTCCGGATCCTCAGACCAGACGGCCATCTTGGTGCGGCTGCCGGCCTCACGGGCAATGGATTTGATCTCGACCGTACCGTCAAAAATCTCGGGTACCTCCAGTTCAAACAGACGTTTGACCAGACCCGGGTGCGTACGGCTGATGAGAACCTGAGGACCGCGGGCAGAGTTGCGAACCTCTACCACGTATACCTTGATCCGGTCACCCTCCACCAGATTCTCGCCCTTGATGCGCTCATTGGCGGAGAGCATGGCCTCCGTAAACTCACTGTTGGAGGAAATACGGATGGAGACGGCACCGTTGCGGGGCTCAATATGAGAAACAACACCGGTGAGAATCTCGTGCTCCTTGGACGTGAACTCTTCATAGATGATGCCGCGCTCTGCTTCCCGGATGCCCTGGATGATAACCTGCTTGGCGGCCTGGGCAGCGATGCGGCCGAACTTCTTTGTTTCCACAGGGATGGCGATCATATCGCCGAGCTTGGCCCGACGGCTGATCTTCTTGGCTGCGTCAAGGGCAATCTCGTGGCTGGGGTCCTCCACGGTTTCCACTGCGGTCTTGTTGACCAGCATTTCGATTTTCTTTTTGTCCTCGTCCAGGATGATTTCCACGTTATCTTCGCATTCGGGATTATCCCGGCGGAAAGCAGCCATCATAGCCTGCTTGATCTTGTCATACATATAAGTCCTGGGGATGCCTTTTTCCTTTTCGATCTCCTCAATGGCTTCAAAAAATTCAGCGTTCATTCTGATCTTGTCTCCTCGTTATATTGATACGTGAAGGCGGACCTGCGCGGTCTGAGCCTTGGTAAATTGCATCGTATTCGATTCCGTCCGGATGGCAACGCAGCCGTCCTCATAGCTGAGAAGCGTTCCCACAAAGACTTTCTGCCCGTCCACAGGCTGGTAGAGACGGACCTCCACCTCATTGCCGAGAAACTGCTGGAAATCCGAAGGCCGCTTCAGCTCCCGCTCTGCACCGGCAGAGCCCACCTCGAACACATAGCTGTCGGGAATGGGATCCTCCTCGTCCAGAATCGGGTCAAGCCGGCGGCTGATCCGTTCGCAGTCGTCGATGGAGACGCCGTCTTTCCGGTCGATATACAGGCGCAGATACCAGGTGCCGGCCTCACGGACATACTCCACATCCCAGAGGGTGCAGCCCTCGCTCTCCACAACGGGCCGGGCGAGAGCGGAAATTTTATCGGTGATTTTACTCATAGGCAAGCCTCACAAATTCCCCGTAAGCAGGGCAAAAGTCTCACAAAAAAGAGTGGGCTGCGGCCCACTCTGTCAAATCTTATCCTACCTTGATTATTGTAACACCGGCTAGTATAAAATGCAAGTGTTTTTTGCGAAATCATTCAAAGATTTTGCGACAAGACCGCAGTCTCGCCGCAAAATACGGGGGTGAAGGGATCAATAGGTGAATTCCGGATCATAGTGGGCATAGAATTCTTCATAACAGATGCCGTTTTCCATGATGAAGGTAGCCGCTTCAACGCCCACATAGCGGTAGTGCCAGGGCTCATCCCAGCCGGTGAGCAGGAGCTTGCGCGTGGGATAGCGCTTGATGAAGCCGTATTCGGCGCAGTGCGCATCCAGCCAGGCAAAGAATTCCTGGTTCATGTTCTCATAAATCTGCGGAGTATAGTTCCGGTCCATCAGGTCAACTGCCAGACCAAGCTGGTGTTCACTGGTGCCGGGGAACATGGTGATCTTCTTGGCTTTCTCCACAGCCTCCTGATAGCGCGGGTCCATATAGTCGTCGACGGGAGGGTTAAGCCCAAGGGCAATCTGGCTGGCTTTGCCGTTGAAGAGCTGCTCCTGGAAGGAATAGGAACGGTAGGCACCTGCCACATACACAGAGAAGCCCGCGTTCTTCAGTCCCTGAATCATATCCTCCAGATGAGGCAGAGCGGAGGAGTCAAACACCATATAACTGTCGCTGATCTGCATGACGTCCGGGCGGAAGCTGGAGGAGATGGGATGGTCAGCGTTGACCATGGTGTACTGGTTCATGGTAATGTCGATCTTGGGCCAGTTATCCTCGGTCGGCTCCGGCGTGGCAAAGAGGCTGGGGTCGGTAAAGGAGACGCTGTCGCTGCGCACATAGGCCCCGTCCGCACCGCCCAGAATGACGTCTGTGCGGCTCTGTATCCGGGAAGCCACAATGCCGTACAGGAACAGAATCAGCATCGCCATGCAAATTATCCATACGGTTCGCTGTTGTTTCAATGGCATCACCTGTCCTGAAAAATCAATGATAGGCTTGTATTATACCAGTTTTTCCGGGAAAAACAAGTATCTGTCACGTCTTGGCAAGGAAGCTGCGCAGCAGAGGGAGCAAAACGCCGCCCACGGCATTTCCCAACGTGATCATCAGGACACAGACAATTGCCCTGCCGCTCCAGGCGCCGGCCATCCAGAAATAGAACATGTCGGCCACGCAGTGCTCGGTGCCGCAGAGAATAAAGACCATTACGCCGAAAAACAGGGACAGGTATTTGCCCAATTCGTGCGGATTGTTCCGGAAACCCTCAACGGCTATGTAAATCAGAATGTTGCAGAGAATGCCGAGACAGAAAAGACTCAGCAGACTGTCGTCGGTTTTTACCTGGCAGAGAGCGGCGGCCCGCTCGGCGACTCCCGCAATCCGACTCAGCCCGGCGATTCCGGCGGTAAGCCCGGTGCCCAG
The DNA here is from genome assembly GCA_947167435.1 of uncultured Clostridia bacterium. The sequence goes on from CAMVIC010000242.1 coordinate 3,082, forward strand.
CAGATTCCCCAGCCAGATCAGGGGCAGAGCGCATGCGTAAGCCCGATCGTTTTCAAACACATAGCAGACCTTGCCGGTAAAAAGATGAAAGCCGAAGGTGCAGATTACAAAGAGCCCGACGGTAAAAAGGGCCGCGCCCGCTACACGGTTCTCCACGGAGAGAAAAACCAGGCCGCCCAAACCGATACAGAGGCCTGCCAACACGGCAGAGAGAAAAATCCGGAAATATTTCATAAAGTAACTCCTTTATTGCAATAAGAATAGATTCCTGCAGCCTCATTATACAAAGCGTCAGGGAAAAAAGCAAGCCGGAGAACGGACAATCCCTTGGATGAAAACCTTTTGCATCCAAGGGCAAAATATGATATACTCGCCCAAAAAAGAAAGTACAGCGGAGGCCGGTTATGCATGGAAGGAGCATTGAGCGCGCGGCGAGAGCATGCGCGGGCAAGGTGTGCGGTGTTGACGATCTGAAAAGGGAACT
>CAMVIC010000243.1 GCA_947167435.1 uncultured Clostridia bacterium
GGCCAGGCGGCGCGGCGTACATGAACCGCTGGGGCCACATCGACGGATTCTGGTATTACTTCCCCTCCGACGGCGTGGCCTACCGGAACACCGGGGCGCTGATCGGGGACCAGGAGTACTGGTTTGACGTGAACGGCCAAATGCTGCAGAACGCCATCCGCCGCAACGCTCAGGGCAGCTACGCCTACGGCAGCGGCGGCGCCAAGGTGAAGAACGGCTGGGCGAAGATCGACGGCAAGTGGTACTGGGCCAACGCCCAGGGCTATCTGGTGAAGGGCTGGGTCACCGTCAACGGTGTGGACTACCTCTTCGACAGCTACAACGCCCTGTACATGAACACAGTGGTGCAGACCAGCCACGGCAACAAGTCCGGCTATGTGTACTGCGACGGCAACGGGATCCGAAAGAGCGGCTGGGTCCAGGTGGACTGGACCGACAGAATCGGCGCGCGCCACAAGGGCTGGTCCTATGCGGGCAGCGACGGCTTCCTGTATGCCGGCATCCGGACGACCATCGGCGGCAAGACCTATACCTTCGACGCCTACGGAATCTGGGTCGGGTGAGAAAACGAGGCGCGAAGGGGAGGGTCAATGATAAAACACCCCCATGCAGAACAATACATGCATAGATCCGGGGCGGGTTCGCAATAAAAACGAATCCGCCCCGGATTTGTTTTCCTGTTTCTCTTGACCGCTGCGGAGGAAACGGCGATTCAGCATACGGAGAACAACCCAGCTGCGAGAAAAAGGGTCATGGACATAATAATCCCGAATTCCCGGTCAATCCTGTGGTTTTTATGGATAACTGTATTGAAAACTAATATTCCACGCTCCACAGGGTAAGTCCCTGAGCGGGAGCGGTGGGGCCTGCCTGGCTTCTGTCCCGGGATTCCAGCACGGATAAAACGCTCTCGACGCTGCGCCTGCCAAGACCCACCTCCAGCAGGGTTCCCGTCAGGATGCGCACCATGTTGTAAAGGAAGCCGTCACCGGTGAAGCACAGGTCCAGCTCGTCCCCGTTTCGCAGAAACTCCACGCTTCGCAGTGTGCGTACGGTGGACTTTTTTCCCGGGCGCTGTGTGGTGAAGGCGGCAAAGTCGTGCGTCCCGCAGAGCAGGGCGGCGGCCTGCTCCATGGCGGCCTCGTCCAGCTTCTCCGGCACTTGGAGCGTCAGGCGCCGCTCAAAGACATTGGGCGCCTCGCTGTTCCAGATCCGGTAGCGGTAGCACTTGCCTTTGCAGCTGAGCCGGGCGTGAAAGCGGGGAGGCGCCTCCTCCAGGCTCAGAGCCCCGATATCCTCCGGCAGATGGGCGCGGATTTCAGCCAGCAGGGTCTTGCAGTCCGGCGCCGTCTCTGCCCGAAAGGAACAGACCTGCTGCCTTGCGTGCACACCTGCATCGGTCCGTCCGCTGCCCGCAAGCTCCACCTCCTGCGCCAGCAGACGGCTCAGCAGTGTCTCCAGCTTTCCCTGTACGGTGTCGCCGGTGTTGCCCTGCCGCTGCCAGCCCCGGTAGCGTGTCCCCTCATAGCAGAGCGTCAGCCTGTAATTGCGCATGGTGCATCCCTCCCGGCTGCCAGTATACCCGATTTCCCAGGGCGTTACAAGGGACAGAACCGGGCAATTCGGCAATTTCAACAGAAAAGCAGCGGGGATGGCCGTGGAAACAGGGCAAAAAACTGTAAGAAAAGCCGATTGCACGCTTGACAAAAAAATGATAAAATGAAACTCAGGAAAGTTTGGAATATTTTCCAGAAAGGGGAATACCGTAATGTTTATAGATTCCTTTTTTAATCGCTTTGTTCTGCCTGAAGACCTGAAAGCCGCCGTGTCCAAAGCCAAATGGCGCTGCTACCCCGAGACGAAGGAACAGCTGCTGGAGCTCTGCTACGGCCCCACCCACAGCTCCCGCTATGACGTGAGCTACATGATCCCCGGCAAAGGCATGGTGAAGGAGGCCGAGGTGGTCCGCTGCAAGAACGGCCCCGTGGTCAACTTCATGGAGGACTATATGCGCCGCCGCGACCCGGACTGCATGCGCATCGGCGACGAGCTGCCCACCGACAAGCCCCGCTTCAAGGACAAGTACGGATACGAGTTCAGCAAGCTGCGCCAGGAGACGATGGACTGGTTCGAGGGTCAGGGCATCATTCTGCTGCCCTTCCACGCTGGCGGCAAGTATTTCGGCTACGACGCGCTGATGATCTGCCCCACGAACGCCGCCTTTTTCGCGCTGTCTCTGGCCAATATGCAGGGCTTTGTCAGCATCCATGACGTGCAGCCCGGCTACACGCCCCGCGCCATCATCTATGTGGCGCCTCCCTTCCGCCTGACCCATTTCGACGGAAAGCAGGTTGTGGTACATCAGCGCAGCGAGAATCTGCACGAGGTCTTCGCCTATAACCTGTATCCGGGCCCCTCTGCCAAGAAGGGCGTGTTCTCCATGCTGTTGGACATCGGCGAGCATGAGGGCTGGATCACCAACCACGCCTCCGCGGCAGTGCTGGAGACCCCCTATGAGAATGAAGTGGTGTTCATGCACGAGGGCGCTTCCGGCGGCGGCAAGAGCGAGATGCTGGAGGAGGTCCACAAGGAGGAGAACGGTCAGGTCCTGGTGGGCACCCACCTGGTTACGGGTGAGGATTACTACCTGACCCTGAACGAGACCTGCAAGATTCACCCCATCGCAGACGACATGGTCATGAGCCACAAGGATTTCCAGAACGGCTCCGGTCACCTGGTGATCGCGGACGCCGAGGACGGCTGGTTCCTGCGCATGGACGGCGACAACTACTACGGCAACGTCCCCATGTACGAGCGCATCAGCATCCACCCCTCCGAGCCGCTGGAATTCTTCAACATGGACGGCACGCCCGGTGCCACCTGCCTGATCTGGGAGCATGTGATCGAGTCCACCGGCAAGCCCTGCTCCAACCCCCGCGTGATTATCCCCCGCGAGATGATCGACAACATCGTACCCGGAAACCTGCCGCAGGAGGTCAACGTGCGTTCCTTCGGCGTTCGTATGCCGCCCAGCACCGTGATGGAGCCCAACTACGGCGTCATGGGCATGGTGCAGTTTGTGCCCGCCTCCATTGCCTGGCTGTGGCGCCTGGTGTCCCCCCGCGGCTTCAAGAATCCTTCAATTGCCGATGCCAACGCCGGCTCCGGATTGAAGGCTGAGGGCGTAGGCTCTTACTGGCCCTTCTGCACCGGCAAGAAGGTCACCCAGGCCAATCTGCTGTTGCACCAGATGCTGGACACCCCTAACACCCTGAATATCCTGATTCCCAACCAGCACATCGGCGCCTACCACGTGGGCTTCATGGGCGAATGGCTGACCCGTGAGTACCTGGCCCGCCGCAACGGCGTGGTGCGCATGAAGCACCTTGTCCCGGCCCGCTGCCCGCTGTTCGGCTTCTCTCTGGACGAGATGAAGATCGACGGTCAGTACGTCCGCCGCACCTTCCTGCGGCCGGAGCTCCAGTCGAAGCTGGGCTTCGAGGGATATGACGCCGGCGTGAAGATTCTGACCGACTTCATCAAGGAGCAG
>CAMVIC010000244.1 GCA_947167435.1 uncultured Clostridia bacterium
ACGTCTGCCGCACCAAGCACCTGACCAACACCCGCGCCTCCGGCTCCGACGAGGCGCTGCGCCTCATCCCGCCGAAAATCCTGAGCCTGGAGCAGTGCCTGGAGTTTCTGGCGGACGACGAGCTGCTGGAGGTCACGCCCAAGAACCTGCGCCTGCGCAAGAGCATTCTGGACCACAGCCTGCGCATGAAAACCCTCATGCGCAACCGCTGAGAGCCTTTCTTCTTATGATAAAACGCGCCCCGAACCGCTTTGGTTCGGGGCGCGTTTTGTATTCCGGTGCTTACATTTTTTCCGGGGCGCTTACGCCGATGATTCCCAGGGAAAGGGCAATCACCCGGCGCACGCAGTCGGCCAGCAGCAGGCGGGCCTCCAGCAGGCCCGGCTCCGCGTCCTTGATGCGGCAGGCGGTGTAAAAGCGGTGGAAGCGGGCGGCCAGCTCCGTCACATACTTGTTGATGCGGCTGGGGTCATAGTCCCGGGCGGCCAGGCGAATCTCCTCCGGCAGGGCGGCCAGCTGCTTGATAAGCTCCCGCTCCGTCTCGTGGGTGAGCATGGCGGCGTCCGCCGTCTCCGGCACCGGATGCCCCTCCGCGGCCAGGGCGGACAGCAGGGTGCAGATTCGCGCGTGGGCATACTGGACGTAGTACACCGGGTTCTCGCTGTCCTGGCGGATGGCCAGAGCCAGATCGAATTCCACCGGGCTCTCCGGCCTGGAGTTGAAGAAGTACCGGGCCGCGTCCACCGGAATCTCGTCCAGAAGGTTGGTCAGGGAGATGGCCTTGCCGGTGCGCTTGGACATCTTGACCGGCTCCCCCTCGTACAGCAGCTTCACCAGCTGCATCAGCACGATGTCCAACCGATGCTCCCCGTCCAGGCCCAGCGCGTCCAACGCGCCCTTCAGGCGGGCCACATGGCCGTGATGGTCGGCGCCCCAGACGTTGATGGCCTTGTCGAAGCCCCGCTTTTCCAGCTTGTTGCGGTGATAGGCGATGTCGGCGGCAAAATAGGTGTAAAAGCCGTTGGCCCGGCGCAGCACGTCGTCCTTCAGGTCCAGCTTCTCCACATCTTCCGGCTTTTTGCCGGCCTTCAGCAGATTCTCCCGCAGAATCCGGGAGGTCGCCAGCCACAGGGCCCCGTCCTTTTCATAGGTATAGCCCCGGTCGGTGAGCTTCTGTACGGAATCGGCCACATAGCCGCTTTCGTGCAGCTCCGACTCGAAGAACCACTGGTCATACTCAATGCCGTAGCGGCGCAGGTCCGACTGCATTTTGGGGATGTTCCGGTCCAGGCCGAAGCGGGCCATCAGGGCGTGGCGCTCGGCGGTATCCCAGGTCAGGATCTCGTCGCCGTACTTTTCCCGGAAGCGCACCGCCAGGTCCCGGATATCGTCGCCGTGGTAGCCGTCCTCGGGAAAGGCCACCTGATCCTCGCCCAGAATCAGCTGCTGATACCGGGCGTCGATGGAGGCGGCGAATTTCTCAATCTGGTTGCCGGCGTCGTTGACATAGAACTCCCGCCAGACCTCGCAGCCGTTGCGCTCCAGGATGCTTGCCAGCGCGTCGCCCAGTACGCCGCCGCGGGCGTTGCCCATGTGCATGGGGCCGGTGGGGTTGGCAGAGACGAACTCCACCATCACCTTCTGCCCTCTGCCCTCGTCGTTGCGGCCGTAGTCGGCGCCCTCGGTGAGCACCGCGTGCATCACGTCGCCATACCACCGGTCGGACAGGCGGAAGTTGATAAAGCCCGGGCCGGCCACCTCCACGGAGGCAAACCAGCTGCCCTCCAGGCGGGCGTTCTCCGCCAGGATCTCCGCAATTTTCCGGGGCGCCATGTGCAGGGCGCGGGCACCGGTCATGGCGTGGTTGGCGGCAAAGTCGCCGTTGGCGCTGTCCTTGGGCACCTCCACGCTGCCGGAGAGCTCCGCCCCGGCGGGAAGCTGTCCCTTCTCTGCGGCCTGCTCATAGGCGGCCGCCAGAATCTCGCTGACGCGCTCTTTGGCGCTCTGAATCAGATTAGCCATTGGCTGTTTCTCCCATCTCCTTGACTGTCAGGCAAAACTTGTTCCGGGTGACCACGGCGTGCTCCATGTCCACCACATAGTCGATCTCCACGCTGCCGCCGTTCTCGCCCATCTCCCGGCGGATGCTCCGGGTGTCCACGCCCATGGTGGCCTGGCCGAAGGGGGTGTTGTACAGGAAGGAGTTCTTCAGCCCCTCCTTGAACACCATGCGGCTTGTGATGGTGCCGTCCCGGTCCACCACCACCTGGTCCGGCATCACGATCACGCTGGTGCGCGTTCCCTCCAGGCCGGTGACCTCGCTCTCCATATAGCTCAGGCAGCCGTTTTCCCCGTCGAAATAGTAATAGCCGTCGGTAGTGAATTCCAGGCGGTTGTCTTCGTTGTCATCCACGTCCTGAATGCTTTGGATGGAAATCCAGACGTCTTTCATCATGCAGTATTCTCCTAAATCTCCATAACCGGCACTTCCTCTGCCGGGCTGCCCAGGGGGCGCCCCAGCAGCAGTGCCGCCTTCCGGTCAAACTCTGCCGGGCTGCCGCTGACCAGGAAGCGCTCCTGTCCGCTGCCGCCGCAGAGCTCCTTCTCCTCCAGATACGCTGCCAGCTCCCGGGCCGCGCAGTCCGCGGCGCTGACAAGCGCCGTCTCCGGCCCCAGATACTCCCGCAGCGCCCGGGCAATGATGCCGTAATGGGTGCAGCCCAGCAGCAGCGCCGCCGCGCCCGCGTCCCGCACCGGCTCCAGATAACGCGCCACCGCGTCCCGCAGCAGGGCGTCGTCCGGCTGGATATGGCCGCTCTCAATCAGCGGCACAAAGTCCGGACAGGGCACCGCCAGAATCTCCCGCTCCGGGCAGCGCTGCTGCAGTGCCCGGGCAAAGGCGCCGCTCCGGATGCTGGCCGCCGTGGCGATTACCGCAAGGGGGCCGCTTTTCTCCGTCTGGCTCATGGCCTTTACGCTGCTGCGCAGCACGCCGAAGGTGGGCACCGGATATGCGTCCAGCAGCTCCGGCGTATTGCTGGAGAGCGTGCCGCAGGCGGCCAGAATGGCCTTTACCCCGCAGGCGGACACCCGGTCCAGGTCCTGCACCGCCATGCGCCGCAGCTGCTCCAGGGTTTTGGCGCCGTAGGGCAGACGCCCCGTATCTCCGAAAAAGACGATATTCTCCTCCGGCAGAAGCCGGCGCAGGGCCTTCACCGCGGTGAGCCCGCCCAGGCCGGAGTCGAAAATCCCGATCGGTCTGTTATCCATACATACTCCTTATACTATTCCCAGATAGAAAACTGACTTGGGATTCGGAGAAGAATCTGTGCCAGACGAGGCGGCGCCCGCAGAGCATAATGGAGATATATGGTCAAGGGCGCCAACGAAGCATGGTGCAGATTCTGCCCGAAGGACTGTCTGATTTCTGTTCGGGGATAGTATTACACAACAAGACACTTTAATATACCGCAAAACCGTGCACAATACAAGAAAAATTTGTGCTTGTTCTTTT
>CAMVIC010000245.1 GCA_947167435.1 uncultured Clostridia bacterium
GCAGCGAGACCCTGGCCCGCTACGGGCTGGACGCCACGGAGAAGACGGTGCTGGGCGGGGTCTGCGGGCCGGACGCGGCCCGGCAGCTGTGGCGCATGGCGCGCAGCCGCATGAATATCGATATCCCCGGAAACGGCATTTTAATGACCATTCCCATCAAAAGCGTGGCCGGGCTCAAGAGCCTGAGCTATCTGGCGGGGACGTCCCCGAAGGGAGGAGTACCGAGCATGGATTTTGAACACGAGCTGATCATCGCGGTGATGAACGAGGGCTATTCCGATCTGCTGATGGACGCGGCCCGCTCCGCCGGCGCCGGCGGCGGTACCGTGCTTCACGCCAAGGGCACCGCCGGCAAAAAGGAGCGGGGCTTCCTGGGTGTGCGCTTCGCACCGGAAAAGGATATGGTCTATATCGTCGCCCACCGGGACGACAAAACCGCCATCATGAAGGCCATCCTGGAGAAGGCGGGCCCCGGCACCAAGGCCGGCGCCGTCTGCTTCTCTCTGCCCATCTCCTCGGTGGTGGGCCTGCGCTCCCGTGACGTGCAGGGGCCGGCGGACTGAGCGCCGGCACGGAAAAGTTCACAGGGCGCCCGCTGCCACCGGGTAGCGGGAGAAACGCCAATCCTCTGTCGTCAGGTCACAGAAGACAGGGGATTGGCGCATTGTTTTTATGAAGGGAGAAAAGAAAACATGAAATGGCTGATGCTGATTCTGGCGGGAATTCTGGAGGTCACCTGGGCGGTGGCCATGAAGGCGTCGGAGGGCTTTACGGTGCTGCTGCCCTCGGTGGTGACGGCGGTGGGCTATCTGCTCAGCGCGCTGTTTCTGTCCCTGGCGCTGAAGGAGCTGCCCCTGGGCACCGCCTACGCCATGTGGACGGGCTTCGGCATCGTGGGCACCACGCTGCTGGGCGTGCTGCTGTTCCACGAGCGGCTGAGCCTGCCCCAGGTCCTCTGCGTGCTGCTCATCGCCGCAGGCATCGCGGGACTGAAGCTGCTGGGAAAGGAATAAGGGGGCATTTGCGCCTGCCCCACGGCGACGGGGCCCGTGGTTCCTCCATTTGCCGCAGTTGCTAGTGCTTAGTGGCTAGTGCTTAGAAGATGCGGACGCTCTCCTTGGCTCGCCCCGCGCACCGCAAGGCGGGCAAGGAGCTGGCGCGCAGCGCCTGAGAGGGGCAGTCCGACGTCCCGAAAACGTCCGACGCGGTACCATGTCCGCGGGCGCTTCAGCGACAGGGCGAAGCCCTTAGTCCCGAAGGGAAAGCGCCCCTACATGCAGAAACGTGGGTTCACCTCCGTAGGGGCCGACGCCTCTCGCCCTCCCTCCCGAAAAAAGACTTGCAAGTCCGGCCGCCGCTTATTACAATATAAGGTACCCTTTCAGACTCAGAGGCGGAGGTGGACCTATGATCAGGGAAATACGAATCGAAAAGCTGGAGGAGCTGATCCCGCTGCTGGCGGACCAGGAATACCGGCCGGACATCGACCGCAACCGCAGCAGCTTTGTATACCGGGGCATGCCCAACACGGCCTTCAAGATGGCCACCAGCCTGCACCGGAACTGCCGTCAGCTTGAGAGCGAGCTGGAGCCCGCCATCCTGAAAAACTTTGCCAAATACGCGGTGATCGATGACCCCACCATCGCCCAGTCGGTCTGGCGGCAGATGATCCTGGGGCAGCACCACGGCCTGCCCACCCGCCTGCTGGACTGGACCCGCTCGGCGCTGGTGGCCCTGCACTTCGCCGTGACCGAGGAGACCATGGAGGCCATGGAGGAGCACGACTGCATGGTATGGCGCATGGACGTGAAGGAGCTGCACGCCATGCTGCCGGAGCGCTACCGGGCCATCGCGGAGAAATACAACGCGGAGGTCTTCACCGTGGACATGCTGGGGGAGGCCACCGACAGTCTCTCCCGCTATGACGCGGACATGGCCGGGCGGGCCATGCTGGTGCTGGAGCCGCCCTCCATCAGCGACCGGATCGTGAACCAGTACGCCTTCTTCGCCGTGGTGCCCATCGGCATGACGGACGTGGAGCGCTTCCTGGACGAGAACACCGTCAACACCGTCAAATACGTGATCGACCGCCGCCTGCGCTGGCGGGTCCGGGACATGCTGGACCAGCTGAACATGTCCGAGCGCATCGTCTATCCGGGGCTGGACGGCCTGTCCCGCTGGATCGCCCGGCACTATTACGTGAAGGGCAATTCTTAAATTTCCGAAATTTTCGGAAAATCCTCTTGCATTATAAAACCGTATGTCATATAATGTAACCACATTGTAATCTATTAAGAGCGGGGCTGCGCGCGGCCCGGGCTCTCAAAGTCCCGACCCGGAGGGGTCAACAGGAGGATAAAAGGATGAAGAAACGGATTTTCAGTGTTTTGCTCAGCGTCTGCATGGTTATCAGCATGCTCGCGGCCATGCCCGGCACGGCTCTGGCGGCCGGCACCATCGAGCATACCCTGAAGGCGGGGGAGACGGTATACTCCGTCTGCCAGAACTACGGCATCGACTTCTGGGCAAACTATGACTGGATCACCAAGACCAACAACATCACCAGCTACGGCAACGTGAAGGCCGGCACCAAGATCATTCTGCCCGCGCCATCCGCCACCGTGGCCACCGTGAACGGCACCACCGTCCTGGTGGACAGCAGCAAGGACAAGACCCTCATGTCCGGCGACTATGTAAGCGGCTATCTGGTGGCCTACAGCCTGAAGGCCGGCGAGACGGTGTTTGCCGTCTGCAACGGCCTGGGCGTCAAGTTCGACGACAACGCCGAGATGATCAAGAAGCTCAGCGGCATTCAGAACTTCAACAATCTGAAGGTGGGGCAGAAGGTCATCGTGCCCACCATGGCGCCCCCCGCTTCCGGCGTATACTATAAGGTTGTGGCCCACAAGGTCCAGGCCGGCGATACCGCCGGCGCCATCTGCCGCAGCTACGGCATCGACTACAGCAGCAACGAGAGCCTGCTCAAGGTTCTGAACAACCGGGAGAACCTGGGCGCCATCAAGGCCGGCAGCATCTTCTATCTGCCGGTTCCCGCCAGCGCCTCCACGGCCTCCCCCACCAAGACCGGCACCGGTACCGGCACCGGCACCGTGGCCGTGGGCACCAACACCGCCAACGCCCACAGCGTCAGCACCTCCAACCACGGCAGCTACTACCTGACGGTCAACGGCAAGCTGGTCAACTCCGCCCGGGCCGGCGAGAAGGTCACCATCGTGACCATGCCGGACGTGGGCTACAAGCTCAGCTACATCACCGTCTCCGCGGTGGACGCGCCCATCAACGTGACGGTCAGCAACGGCAGCTTCACCATGCCGGATTACGAGGTCGTGGTGACGGTGGTCTTCCGGGCGGCCTGATTCCGGACGGAATCGGCGCTTCCCCGGGTGCATGATACAGGTATGAAATTCCGGTCGGCTGCTTTGCGGCCGGCCGGAATCCGCAATTCTCAGCTGCGAGTGGCTGCTGGGCCTGCATGAGATTTCGC
>CAMVIC010000246.1 GCA_947167435.1 uncultured Clostridia bacterium
CATGCACCAGTGCTGGTGCGCCCAGTCCCTGCTGCTCAGAGGCAGCGAGGGGAGAATCCATATCAGCGGCGGATATGGGACGATGGGCTGCGGACTGCCCTTTGCCATCGGCTCCTGCTTTGCCGTCGGGAAAGCGCCGGTCTACTGTATTGCGGGCGACGGCGGCTTTCAGATGAACATACAGGAACTGGAGACGGTTCAGAGAGAGCAGCTGCCGATAAAGATATTCATTCTGAACAACAGAGTGTTGGGGAAAATCAGCGAGACGCAGCACTTCAATCACGGAGACCGTTTTGCTGCGACCGCGGTGAGCGGCGGATACACGGTTCCGGACTTTCAGCGGATCGCGGAAGCATATGGAATCCGGGCAAAGACGCTCAGCTCCTATGAAGAACTGGACCGGTATTCTGATTGGATACGGGATGAGAAGCCCTGCCTTTTCGACATCCCCCTGCCGGAGAATAGTCTGCTGACGCCGAAAATCAAATTTGAAACCGGCCTGATCTCGCCCAGACTGGACGACGAGGCTTTTGCTGCGGCAAAAGCGATTCTGGAACGCTAGGCAGCTTTGGCCCGGAAATCAGAGCTTCTTTGGGAGACAAATCCATGAATATTCTCGTTACCGGGGCCCGCGGCTTCGTGGGAAAAAACCTGGTGGAAAACCTGAAAACAATTCGGGACGGCAAAAACCGCACCCGGCCCGGCCTGCAGATCGGAGAGATCCTGGAATGCACCCGGGAGACCACGGACGGGGAACTGTCGGCATACTGCGCGAAGGCGGACTTCGTGTTCCATCTGGCCGGGGTGAACCGGCCCAGGGACAACGCGGAGTTCATGGCGGGCAACGCGGACTTCTCCGCCCGGCTGCTGAACACCCTGCGCGCATGCGGCAACCGCTGCCCGGTGCTGCTGTCCAGCTCCATTCAGGCAAGCCTGCTGGGCCGCTACGGTCAGTCAGACTACGGCCTTTCCAAGCGGAAGGGGGAGGAGCTGTTCTTCGCCTATGGGGAGGAGACCGGCGCCAGAGTACTGGTCTACCGCTTCCCGAACCTGTTCGGCAAGTGGTGCCGTCCAAACTACAACAGCGCCGTGGCCACTTTCTGCCACAACGTCGCCCGGGACCTGCCCATTCAGGTCAACGACCCTGCCACAGAGCTGGAGCTTCTGTACATCGACGATCTGCTGGAGGAGCTGCTGGACGCTCTGGAGGGCAAAGAGCACCGCTGCGACTATGAGGGGCTGTCCCCGATCCCCGGCGAGAACGGGCGCTACTGCTATGCCCCCGTCACCCATCGGGTGACGCTGGGGGAGATCGTCTCCCTGCTCCGGTGCTTTGCTCAGCAGCCGGAGACCCTGCTGGTGCCGGAGATTCCGGCGGGCTCCTTTGCCAAGAAGCTCTACAGCACCTATCTGTCCTATCTGCCGCCGGAGAAGGTGAGCTTTCCCCTGAAGCGGAACACGGACCAGAGGGGCTCCTTTACGGAGCTGCTGAAAACCGTGAGCGGAGGGCAGTTTTCCGTGAACGTGTCCCGCCCGGGCATCACCAAGGGGCAGCACTGGCACAACAGCAAGTGGGAGTTCTTCATCGTGGTTTCCGGCCATGCGCTGATTCAACAGCGGCAGATCGACGGGGATCGGGTGCTGGAGTTTGAGGTGAGCGGGGATGAGCCCCGGGCGGTGCACATGCTGCCGGGCTATACCCATAATATCATCAATCTCTCCGACAGCCGGGAGCTTGTAACGCTGATGTGGGCAAACGAGCTGTTTGATCCGCAGCGCCCGGATACCTTTTTTGAACCCGTGTAAAGGAGTGAAGGCATGAACGACGTGAGCTTTCAGAACAACGGCAGACTCAAGCTGCTGATCATTGTGGGCACCCGGCCGGAGATCATCCGCCTCTCGGCGGTGATTGAGAAGTGCCGGCGGTATTTCGACACCATCCTGGCCCATACCGGGCAGAACTATGACTATAATCTGAACGGCGTGTTTTTCCGGGACCTGGCGCTGGGCGAGCCGGAGGTCTATCTGGATGCAGTGGGCAAGGACCTGGGGGAGACCATGGGCAACATCATCGCCCGCTCCTATGAGCTGATGGCCCGTCTGCAGCCGGATGCGGTGCTGGTGCTGGGCGATACCAACAGCTGCCTGTCCGTGATCGGTGCCAAGAGGCTGCATATCCCTATTTTCCATATGGAAGCCGGCAACCGCTGCAAGGATGAGTGCCTGCCGGAGGAGACCAACCGCCGCATCGTGGACATCATCAGCGATGTGAACCTGGCTTACTCCGAGCACGCCCGCCGGTATCTTGCGGACTGTGGTCTGCCCAAAGAACGGACCTATGTGACCGGCTCTCCCATGGCGGAGGTGCTGCACCGGAACCTAAAACAGATTGAGGCCTCCGACATCCACGCCCGTTTAGGGCTGGAGAAGGGGCGCTATATCCTGCTCTCCGCCCATCGGGAGGAGAACATCGACACGGAGAAAAACTTCCGCTCTCTTTTCACCGCCATCAACAAAATGGCGGAGAAATACGACATGCCCGTTCTCTATTCCTGCCATCCGCGAAGCCGGAAGCGTCTGGAGGAGAGCGGCTTTCAACTGGACAGGCGGGTAATCCGCCATGAGCCCCTGGGCTTTCACGACTATAACTGCCTTCAGATGAACGCCTTTGCCGTGGTATCCGACAGCGGAACGCTGCCGGAGGAGAGCAGCTTCTTCACCTCTGTGGGACATCCCTTCCCGGCGGTGTGCATCCGCACCTCCACCGAGCGGCCGGAGGCGCTGGACAAGGCCTGCTTCATCCTGGCGGGCATCGACGAAAGAAGCCTGCTGCAGGCGGTGGACACGGCGGTGACCATGAACGCGGCGGGGGACTTCGGCATCCCGGTGCCGGATTATACGGACGAGAACGTCTCGGACAAGGTGGTCAAGATCATCCAGTCCTATACAGGTGTGGTCAACAAAATGGTCTGGCGCAAAGAACTCTGAGGAGGAGCGGCATGCAAGAGCGGGAAAAGAGCGGAGACGCAATAAACGTGGAAGAAATCCTCTGCCTGTGGTGGAGAAAGCTGTGGCTGATTCTGCTGGCGGCGGCAGTGCTGGCAGGCGCCGCCTGGTATCTCACGCCCAAACCGACGGGCGAGCTGTATATGGCCCAGCAGGACGTGCTGGTGCTGGAAAACCGGGTCTGGGAGAGCATGCTCTATCCCGACCTGAAGGCGGCCAGAACCGTCATGCTCTCGAACACCGTGCTGGATGAGACCATTCAGGCCAGCGGGCTTAAGATGACCGAGGCGGAGCTGCGCTATAACCTGAGCGTAACTGCGGCGGACAATGCGCTGCTGCGCGTTCAGCTCTGGGCAGACACCCCGGAGAAGGTCCGGAAGCTGACTTCGTCTTACCTGGACGCGGCCTTCCGCGCGGTAGAGGACACGCTGGAAACCATGGAGCTGAAGACTAACGGCGAGCCGGTGGTGCGCCGCTGGGTCCAGGCGGACAAGAGC
>CAMVIC010000247.1 GCA_947167435.1 uncultured Clostridia bacterium
CCGGGACTGCCCCATCTTCTTCCGCACCACCAACGAGATGCTGGCGGAATTTGCCTATCTGGGGGAGGAGACGGCCCGCGAGGTGGTCATCACCAACACCCGGGCCATCGCGGACCAGGTGGAGGAGATCGAGCTGCTGCCCAAGGAGCTGTTCCCGCCCAAGATCGAAAACTCCGCCCGTGACCTGAAAAACCTGGTGTATGAGAAGATGCACCGCATCTACGGGGAGAACCCCCCGGAGATCGTGCAGAGCCGAGTGGACACGGAGCTGAACACCATCCTGGACCACAACTACGACGTCATTTACATGAGCGCCCAGAAGCTGGTGCAGAACTCTCTGGAAAACGGCTATCTGGTGGGCAGCCGGGGCAGCGTGGGCTCCTCCATCGTGGCCTATATGTCCGGCATCACGGAGGTCAACTCCCTGCCGCCCCACTACGTCTGCCCCAAGTGCTGCCACAGTGAGTTTATCACCGACGGCAGCTACGGCTGCGGCGCGGACATGCCGGAGAAGGACTGCCCGGTCTGCGGCGAGCGGATGAACCGGGAGGGCTTCGACATCCCCTTCGAGACCTTCCTGGGCTATCCCGGCAACGAGAAGACGCCGGATATCGACCTGAATTTCTCCGGCGAGTATCAGGCGAAGGCCCATAAATACACCGAGACCCTCTTCGGCTCGGACCACGTGTTCCGGGCCGGCACCATCGGCACCCTGGCGGAAAAGACCGCCTACGGCTATGTGAAAAAATACCTGGAGGAGCGGGGCATCCAGACCACCAAGGCGGAGGAAAACCGCCTGGCCCAGGGCCTGGTGGGCATCAAGCGCACCACCGGCCAGCATCCCGGCGGCCTGGTGGTCATCCCCCAGGACATGGACGTGACGGACTTCTGCCCGGTCCAGCACCCCGCGGACGACCCGACCTCGGACATCATCACCACCCACTTCGAGTACCACTGCATGGAGGCAAACCTCCTCAAGCTGGACGAGCTGGGCCACGATGACCCCACCATGATCCGCATGATGGAGGACATGACCGGCGTGGACGCCAAGAAGATCTCCCTCTCCGACCCGGACACCATGTCCATCTTCACCAGTCCCGCCGCCCTGGGCCTGCCGGACGACGACCCCATCATCGGCAAAACCGGCTCCATCGGCGTGCCGGAGTTCGGCACTCCCTTCACCCGGCAGATGCTGGTGGACACCCAGCCCAGGCAGTTCGACACCCTGGTGCGCCTTTCCGGCTTCAGCCACGGCACCGACGTGTGGGCCGGCAACATCCACGACCTGATCGTAAACGGCACCGCCGACGTAAACGAGACCATCGGCTGCCGGGACGACATCATGATCTATCTGATCCAGAAGGGCATGGAGCCCTCCCTGGCCTTCAAGACCATGGAGGCCGTGCGCAAGGGCAAGGTCAAGAAGAGCAACGAGTTTCCAGGCGACGCCGAGCAGCAGATGCGCAGCATGGGCGTGCCCGACTGGTGGATCGAATCCGCCCGGAAGATCGCCTATCTGTTCCCCAAGGCCCACGCGGTGGCCTATGTGATGATGGCCTTCCGCATCGCCTGGTTCAAGGTGCACAAGCCCCTGGCCTTCTACAGCGCCTATTTCTACCGGCGCAGCCAGAAGGGCGGCTTTGACGCGGAGATGATGTGCGGCGGCACCGACAGCGTCCGCCGGAAGATCAACGACCTGCGCCGCAAGCCCAACCGCACCGCCAACGAAGACGACCTGCTGGTGACCATGGAGGCGGTGTACGAGTTCAATCTCCGGGGCTTCGAGTTTGCCCCCATCGACCTGTACGCCTCCGACGCCACCCGCTTCCTCCCCACGGAGGACGGCCGGCTGCGTCCGCCCTTTGTGTCCGTGTCCGGCCTGGGTGAGGCGGCGGCACAGGACCTGGCGGCCTGCAAGGACAGCGGCGAGCGCTATATCTCCATCGAGGAGCTGAGCCATGCCTGCCCCAAGGTGAGCCAGACCCACCTGGAGACCCTGAAACGGCTGGGCGCTCTGGGCGACCTGCCCGAGAGCAGCCAGATGAATCTGTTTGAACTGTAACCCGCCCCGCGGGAGAAAGGACCAAAGCCCATGACCGAGGCCAAAGCGCTGCAGCAGCTGCAGCAGGGCAGCAGGGAAGCCCTGGACTGGTTTGTGGAGAATTACTGCGATTACGTGGGCACGGTGATCTATAAGGCCCTGGGCGGTCAGCTGGACCAGGAGACCTTGGAGGAGCTGTCGTCCCGGGTCTTCGCCCGGCTTTTCCGCCAGGCGGCCGGCCTGAAGCCCGCGGCCGTGCGGGGCTGGCTGGGCAGCACGGCCCGGCGCCTTGCCCGGGACAGCTTCCGGCAGCAGGGAAAGGCCCTGCCCCTGGACGAGGAGCTGCTGCCGAGCCCCGGCGGAAGCTATGACCCGGAGAAGCTGGGGCAGCAGGTGCGCCGGGCCGTGCTGCTGATGCCCTTCCCGGACCGGGAGATCTTTCTGCGCCACTCCTATTACCTGCAGTCCGACGCGGAGATCGCCGCCGCCATGTCCGTATCCGAGATGGAAGTGGTCACCGCGCTGCGCCGCTGCCGGGGGCGGCTCTGGGATGCCCTGAGCGGACAGGAGGCGTCGCCATGGACCTGAGAATCACCGACCTGCTGGAGGGGCTGCAGGAGAGCAGCATCCAGCTGGAGACAAAGAAATACGCAAGACCCGAGCGGGTGCTTGCCCTGACGAAGGAGAAGCTGGACCGGGAGGAGGCGGAGCGCCGCCGGGCGGGCCGTGGAAAGCGGATCCGCCGCACGGTGCTGGCCCTTCTGCTTCTGGCGCTTGTGGGCGCCGGGGCCTACCTGGGCCTTGTCCGGCCGGACCTGGCCGGCAGGCTGCTGAATCGGAAGACGGAGGAGAGCCCCGCAGCCGAGAGCGTCCCCGCGGAGGAGACCCCGGCCCCCGAGCCGGAGGAACCCGACGAAGTGCGCAGCCAGGCCCTGGTGGGGGACTTTACCGCCTCCGGCCTCTCCGCCACTCCGGGGGACTATATGATCACCGTGCGCCGGGCGGTGCTGGACGACAACGGCGTCGGCATGCTGGAGCTGCGCATCAAAAACGCCCTGGGCCACGGCTTCGTGCCCGGGGAGGGCGGGGAGTTTGTCCAGGAGAAGGAGCCCTTTTTAAGCTGCGCCGTAAGCAGCAGCCTGGGCAGGCCCCTGAAGCTGGTGAGCCACGGCGTCTACGAGGAGCGTTCCGACACCGCCATCGACTTTGTGTACTACGTCACCCCGGAGGAGCCGCTGAACTGGACGGAGGATATCCAGCTGCAGTTTCTGGTGAGCTGGCCCTCCACCGGGGAGAGCGAGACCGCCCGCATCACCGTCCCGGCCGCCCTGCGCGTGCCGTCCAGGCGCTTTTACGGCCAGGGCCTGCTGGCCTCGGTTTCGCCGGTGGGCATGATGCTGTGCTTTACCGCCAACGTGCGGGACAGCCTCATCGGAGACCCGGAGGC
>CAMVIC010000248.1 GCA_947167435.1 uncultured Clostridia bacterium
TCGCTTAAGCTCTTTTGAACCACAGGCCTAGCCTGTGGTTTTCGGGATACAAAAATGACGCGGGCCTTGGCTGCCCGCGTCATTTTTTCGTTTTTGCTTTTCTGCTCAGTCGTGCTTGTCCTGGTCGATGGCGTCCTTGACTTCCTCCACGATGTTGCTTGCCATATTCGTCGCCGCGTCGCGCATCCGGACGCTGTCGGCTTCATTGACTACGCTGACAACCTCGCCGTCCAGCTTGACAATTTCCACCGAGCAGCCGAAGCCGATGGTCGCAAGTACGGTCCCCAACAGCACCCATTTTGCAGAGGTCAGGCCTACAACCGCGCCGACTACGCCCACGCTGACCGGAATGTTGACCACGATCTTGCCGTTTCTCTTCACCTGAATCCGGGAGACATTGCCCTTGCGGACCAATTCTTTCAGCTTATCGATCACTGCAGATACGTTATTCATTGTTTCATGCCTTCCTTTCCTTAAAACCTTTTCACTTTGCGATGACGGCCGCGTCTCACGCGGCGGCATCCTGTGTCCTGCGATTGTATACCCTGTGTGTTTCTACTTCAGTATACCATGTGTATATACGTTTCGCCAGCAAAAAAGTTCCCGCTTTTTTGTGAACAAATCAAGAACCGGGAAAAACACAGGGCTTTTCCCGGTTCTTAATCTATGCCTGCTTGATGGAGAGGCTGATGCGCTTTTTCTTTTCGTCCACGTCCAGAACCACCACCTGCACCACGTCGCCCACAGAGAGGACCTCCGAAGGGTGACGGATAAAGCGGTCGGCAATCTCGGAAATGTGAACCAGTCCGTCCTGGTGCACGCCGATGTCCACGAAGGCGCCGAAGTCGATCACATTCCGCACCGTGCCGGAGAGCTTCATCCCCGGCTTCAGGTCTGAGACCTCCATCACGTCGGTGCGCAGGATCGGCTGGGGCAGCGAATCCCGGATATCCCGTCCGGGCTTTTGCAGCTCCTCAATCACGTCCATCAGCGTGGGAAGCCCGACACCGATCTCAGCCGCCGCTTTCTCCGCGCCGTACTGCTTCACCTTCTCCGGCAGATCGCTGAGTCTGCCGGCTCGAATATCGTCCCTGTCATGCCCGGTGAGCTTCAGCAGCTCTGTTGCCGCCGCATAGGATTCCGGGTGGACACCGGTGTTGTCCAGCACGTTTTTGCTCTCCGGCACCCGCAGGAAGCCCGCGCACTGCTGATAGGCCTTGGGTCCCAGCTTGGGCACCTTCTGCAGCTGGCTGCGTGCGGTGAAGGCGCCGTTTTCCTCCCGGTAAGTGACGATGTTTTTGGCAGTGGCAGCCGTCAGGCCGGAAACCCGACGGAGCAGTGAGGGGGACGCGGTGTTCACGTCCACGCCCACCGCGTTCACACAGTCCTCCACCACCGCGTCCAGCGCCTCGTCCAGCTGTTTTTCCGGCATGTCGTGCTGGTACTGGCCCACGCCGATGGCCTTGGGCTCGATCTTCACCAGCTCCGCCAGCGGGTCCTGCAGCCGCCGTGCGATGGACACCGCGGAACGCAGGTTCACGTCATACTGGGGAAACTCCTCCGCCGCCAGCTTGCTGGCGGAGTACACCGAGGCTCCCGCCTCGGACACGATCATATAGCTGAGATGGGCACCCCGCTCATTCTCCTGTCGGATGAGCTCCACGGCCATCTGCTCGGTCTCCCGGCTGGCGGTGCCGTTTCCGATGGCGATGTGCTCCACGCCGTGCTTCCGCACCAGGGCGGCCAGCGTCCGGATGTCTTCGTTCTTCTGCCGCTCGCCGTCGGTGGGATACACCACTGCCGTGTCCAGTACCTTGCCGGTCCCGTCCACCACAGCCACCTTGCAGCCCATGCGGTAGCCGGGATCCAGGCCCATGGTCACCTTTCCCTTCACCGGCGGCTGCATCAGCAACGGGCGCAGGTTCAGGGCAAACTGGCCGATGGCTCCCTCACAGGCCATGTCCGTAAGATCCGAGCGGGTCTCCCGCTCCAGAGAGGGGAAGATCAGCCGGTCATAGGCGTCCAGTGCGGAAGCCTTGACGAAGTCCATGGCTCTGCTGCCGGGGATTACCACCGCCCGGTATACTGTGCGCATGGCCAGTTCATGGTCCAGCTCCACGCCCACCTTTAAAAACTTCTCCTTCTCGCCCCGGTTGATCGCCAGAATCTGGTGGCCCTGGAGCCGGTTCACGCTCTGGGTGAAGTCATAATACAGACGGTAGACACTGTCCCCCTCCGCCGCAGACTCGGAGTGCAGCTTTCCCTGCCGCTGGATCAGCTCCCGCAGGGACTTGCGCAGGGCCGCGTCGTCGCTGATCCATTCGGCGATGATATCGCCGGCACCGGCGAGGGCGGCCTCCGCCGTTTCCACGCCTTTCTCCGGATTAACATATTCTGCCGCGGCCTCCGTCGGATCCGGGCAATCCCGTTTCTGGTCGAAGAGCAGCCGGGCCAGGGGCTCAAGTCCCTTCTCCTTTGCCACAGTGGCGCGGGTGCGGCGCTTTTGCTTATAGGGCCGGTACAAATCCTCCAGCTCTGCCAGGGTGGCGGCCCTGTGAATGGCCTCCGCCAGCTCATCCGTCAGCTTTCCCTGCTCGGAGATGGCGTTCAGAATGCTCTCCCGCCGCTCCTGCAATCCGCGCAGATACTGCAGTCTTGTCTCCAGATTGCGCAGGGTGGTATCATCCATGGCGCCGTGCAGCTCTTTCCGATAGCGGGCAATAAAGGGGATGGTGTTCCCTTCGTCCAGCAGCCGCACCACGTTGTCCACATATTCTTCCTTCTGTCCCAGCTCGGCAGCCAGGCTTTTGATCAGTTCGTCCATTGTGTCATCCTTTACCAAATTGTTTTGCCGGCGCATATTATAACCGAAAGCGGCGTTCCGGTCAATGGATTTGCACTTTTCCGCAGGCTGTGGTAGGATAAGGAAAAAACCGGGAGGGAATTGTTATGATCGAACAGCGAATCTATCTGGCGGGCGGCTGCTTTTGGGGCACCCAGAAGTTTTTTGACCAGTTTGACGGAGTGCTCAGCACCCGTGTGGGCTACGCCAACGGCCCTACGGAAAACCCAAACTATCAGCAGGTCTGTGCCAGCAGCGGCCATGCGGAGACGGTGGAAATCGTCTTTGACCCGGAGCGCATCAGCCTGACCAGTCTGCTGGACTACTACTTCCTCACCATCGACCCCACCTCCTATCACCGGCAGGGCGGGGACATGGGCATCCAGTACCGGACAGGAATCTACTACACCGATGCCGCTCAGTTGCCGGAGCTGGAGGCACGATACGCTCAGGAGCAGGCCAGGTACTCCCGGAAGCTGGAGGTAGAACTGCTGCCGCTGGAAAACTTCTATCCGGCAGAGGAATACCACCAGAACTACCTGGACAAAAACCCGGGCGGCTACTGCCACATTCCGGCGAAG
>CAMVIC010000249.1 GCA_947167435.1 uncultured Clostridia bacterium
CGTTCCGGGTCTCCAGGGGACTGCCCACGGAGCAGCGGGCCACGTCGCCCATGGTGACCATGCCGTAGCCGGCCAGCTTTTCGGCGATGCCGCCGCCCACCCGCCAGAAGTCGGTGATGGGCTGATGGGTCCACAGGTCGCGCCGGTAGGTCTCCTCATCCAGCTCCGCGATGCGCACTCCGTCCGCGTCGGCGGGGATGTGCTTTGCCACGATATCCATGGCCACCTTGGCCAGATACAGGTTCGTTCCGATCCCGGCCGTGGCGGTGATGCCGGTAGTCTGGAGCACGTCACGGATCATCCGCATGGCGAAGTCCCGGGCGCTGACGCCGGCCGTCTTCAGATAGTCCGTGGCGTCGATGAACACCTCGTCGATGGAGTAGACGTGGATGTCCTCCGGGGAGACATATTTGAGATAGATGTCGTAGATCCTGGTGCTGTACTCCATATAGTAGGCCATCCGGGGCGTGGCCGTGATATAGTCCAGCTCCAGGGAGGGGTCTGAGGCCAGCAGGACAGCGTTCGAGGATTTGCCCCGGAAGCGGTGTCCGGGGGCTTTCGCCAGCCGTTCCCGGTTGATTCTGGCCACATGCTGCACCACTTCAAAAAGCCGGGCCCTGCCGGGGATGCCGCGGGCTCTGAGGGCGGGGGACACGGCCAGACAGATGGTCTTCTCCGTCCGGGATCTGTCCGCCACCACCAGGTTGGTGGTCAGCGGGTCCAGTCCCAGCTCCCGGCACTCCACGGAGGCGTAGAAGCTCTTGAGATCGATGGCGATATAGGTTTTTCCGGACATCCGCTCACCGCCTTTCCGCGCTGTTGCTCTGTGACATATTATACCACACGGTCGGGCCCGTGGGAATCCCAAACTTCCGGGCGGGGGGGATACGACCGCGGGGGAGAGAACAGAAAAAATGCGCCACTCTTTTTCAGAAAGGGTTTCCTAAGTAACCGAACGGGATAAAGCGCTCGTTGTCGCAGCTGTCCGCCTTGCCAAAGCGGGCGTTGCTGGACTCCTGCGAGGAATAGCAGACCAGCCGGTGACCCTGATCGCCCCATTTCTGGTAGCGCATCTTGGCCCCGCATTCACCGCAGTAGACAAGTCCCGACAGCAGGAAGTTGGACGCCGTGCGGTGCCTGCTGCGCCGCGCCAGCTCCTCCTGCGCCTCCTGCTAGGTGTTCAGGGAGATGATGGCTTCGTGGTTACCATCCCATCAATGATTAGATAATATCGAGACTGGCTCCCTCTCTTTCCCCTTGACAACGCTGTTTTTCGAGTGTACTATTTCACTGAATTTCAATTCAGTATAGAGGTGATTCTTTTGTTTGTAGCAAGATCGAAAGAGCTCTCTCAGCTTGCCGGAGCCATGAAGCAATGCAACCACGCCGCGCTCGTCTATGGAAAACGCCGGGTCGGCAAGACGCGTCTGATCAAGGAAGCGCTGAAAGCACAGACTAAAACAGCCATTTACTATGAATGCATCAAGGGAACGGTCAAAGAAAATGTGGATGCCTTTGTAAAGGTGCTTCTCGAAGAGCGCGTTCTGCCCTTTACTTCTTCTTTTGACACGTTCCAGGACGTGTTTGCCTTTCTCAATTCGCTTTCCCGCGACTTCGTCGTGGTCATTGACGAATACCCCTACCTGAGCACCTTCGTCGAACCAAAGAAGATCGATTCCATCTTTCAGAGCATTGTTGACACACGGCTCGGCAACATCAGCCTGATCCTTTCCGGCTCACAGATCAGCGTGATGAAGAACCTGTTGGAAGAGAAGGATGCGCTTTACGGTCGTTTTGGCTTGATCATCCACTTGCAGGAATTGGACTATCGAGATGCGGCCGCCTTTTATCCTTCGAAAACGCCCTATGAGAAGATTGCGTTCTACAGCGTGTTCGGAGGCTCGCCTTTTGTGCTGCAGCAGCTGCGGGACGAAGAAACGCTGGAGCAAAACATCATCCGCACGGTCTTGGCCCCAAGTAACCCTGTCCATCTGTATGCGTCAAATATCCTTCTTTCAGACTACAGCAACGCCGTGAACGCCGAACGCATTTTGGCTGCTCTCGGCAATGGAAAGAAGAAATACTCCGAGCTGGAAAGCAAGATGGACATGAACAGCACTGGCAATCTGGCCAAGCAGCTGAAATCTTTGACGGCCATGGAGCTGGTCTATCAAGGAGCACCGATCAACAAGGCGAAGGATGCAAAAAAGAAGTATTACGAGATCAACGACAATCTGATGCGCTTCTACTATGCCTATGTCTACCCCAACAAGAGTGCCTTGCAGATGATCGGAGAGCGGACTTTCTTTGAACAGATCGTTTCCCCGACGCTTTTGAAGGACTTTGTTCCGCGTCGATTTGAAGAGCTGTGCCGCAGCTATTTCTCTGTTCTCGCACAGGCGGGAAAGCTTCCCGGCATCACAAATATCGGCACCTACTATTATGATGATCCGGCAAATCGCAAAAATGGGGAGTTCGACGTGGCCCTTGCTTTCGGGGATGAATACGAGATCTATGAAGTGAAGTACTTCAAGAAGCCGATGACGCTTGCGGAGATTCATCATGAGGCAGGCCAGGTCAGAGAGATCAAAGCGCTGAACGTCGTTCGCCTGGGCTTTATCGCTGTCAACGGCTTTGAGGATCGGGAAGAAGGCTTTACCTACTACACTGGTGAAGATCTGTACTGTTTGTGAGAATTGGAACAAAGCCCACTGAATTGAAAACGGCGGAGAACGGAACGCCGGAGCACAAAGCTCCTCCACGCGAATACTACTGCACCCCGGCTTTCCCGTCCCGGTACTCCTTGGGCGACTGCCCCGTATAGCGCTTGAACGTCCGGGAAAAATGCCCGAGGGAGGAAAAACCCAGATAGTCCCCGATGGCGGAGATCGACTTGTCTGAATAGCGGAGGAGGCGTTGGGCTTCCTCCGTTTTTTCGCGGAGCACGAAGTCCGTCAGGGTCTGCCCGGTCTCCTGCCGGAATCTGGCGGAGAGATAGGGACGGCTCATGTAGAGGGCGGCAGCGATGTTCTCGGCGGTGATGGGCTCGGACAGGTGGTGCCGGACGTAATTGGCTACGGCGAGACTGAGCCGGGTGGGGTGTTTTCCCTGGCGTACCTGATCCACCCGCTCGGTATATTCCACCAGCATGTGGTACTGCAGCCCCGCGATCTCGCCGGGGGTGCGCATGAGCTCGGCGCGCTGGATGAACTGGTCACTCAGGGACAGGGCCTCGTCGCTGTCCAGCCCGCCCTGGATCGCCGCACGGGAGCAGAGAGTGGCGGTGACGATCAGCATGTTTTTTCTCTGGCGCAGCTGCTCGGCGGCCAGTGTGCCGCCACGGACGGCCGGCGCGGCGGAGAGCCACGAACGGAGTGCCTGAACGTCGCCACGGCGCACCAGGTCCAGAAGTACCTCCTCCA
>CAMVIC010000250.1 GCA_947167435.1 uncultured Clostridia bacterium
TCGCCGATGATGGCCGAGCGCAGATGGCCGATGTGCAGGGGCTTGGCCACGTTGGCTCCGCCGTAGTCGATCACGACGGTACCGGCCTTCGGATCGGCAGCAACGCCGAAGCGCTCCGCGGTGCGCATGGATTCCAGATAGGCGGCCAGCCAGTCCGGGTTCAGCCGCAGATTCAAAAAGCCGGGCTTGACGGCCTGGACCTCGGAGAAGGCAGGATTGCCCGCCAGGGCGGCGGCGACCGCCTCGGCGATCTGGATGGGCGCCTTGTGATAGGTCTTGGCAGCGGGCATTGCGCCGTTGCACTGGTATTCACACAGATCGGGCCGGTTTGAGACCGTGACCCTGCCGCATGCAGGGTCAAAGCCCGCCGCACCAAAGGCGGAGGAGACCTGTTCGCTGATCAAATTGAGGAGTTTTTCCATCTTGGATTCACCTTACAACAAAAATTTCGATTTATTATAGCAGATGCGTTTTGAATTGTAAAGAGGGGAACGAGAAAAATGAATGAAAAATTGGAATTCGCGTATAGAAACGGCGTTTGGCGTCCGGCGCATCGGTTTCTTTATTCCCCGAAATACTGCGTCACGAAGTCCACCTGCTCCACCTGAAATTCCCGGCCGTCCAGATATTGAAGGATCCCGGCGTCGGTGGTGAAGGTGAATTTCAGCCGGTAGGAGTAAAGCGCCTGGAATTTTCGGTCGTACTGCTTGTCCAGCTTGCCGTATTTGCCGTCGCCCAGGAGGGGCGTCCCGGCGGCGGCCATCATGGCGCGGATCTGATGGGTCCGGCCCGTGATCAGCTCGCATTCGACCAGGGAGAGGCCGTTCTGCGATTTCAGCGTTCGGTATTCCGTTACGGCGCTTTTGGCCCCGGGCTGGAATTTCTGCGTGACGTACACGCGGTTTTGTACCGCGTCCTTGAAGATCCAGCCCTCCAGCCGCCCGGCTGCGGGCTTCGGTCTGCCGTGGACCACGCAGAGATAGCGTTTTTCCAGTTCCCGATCCTTGATTTTCTGATTCAGAATTCGCAGGGCCTCGGCGTTCTTGGCAGCGATCACGATGCCGCCGGTGTTGCGGTCAATGCGGTTGCAGAGCGCAGGCGCGAAGGCATGCTCCTCCCGGGGCCGCCACTCTCCCTTTGCGTAAAGGTAGGCCTGGATGTGGTCGATCAGCGTCTTGCCGTACTCGGCTCCGTCGTGGGGATGGACGGCCTGACCGGGCTTTTTGTCCACAAGCAGGAGGTTATCGTCCTCGTAGACCAGGTTGAGCTTCGGCGCTGAGACGGTCAGATAGGCGTTTTCCGGCTTCGGCGTGTCAAAGAACTCGTCGTTGATATAGAGCTGGATCACGCTGCCCTCGACCAGACGGGTATCGCGGTCAGCTCGCTTGCCGTCCACCTTGATGCGCTTGAGACGAATGTATTTCTGGCACAGCGAGGCCGGGAGCAGGGGAACGGCCTTCGCCAGAAATCGGTCCAGCCGCTGCCCGGCGTCGTTTTTCGTGACGGTCAGTTCCTTCATAGGAGGCACCTCCGCAAAAATCTCCCTCTATTTTAGCCCATTTCCCGCCGCGGCGCAAGCCCTATTCCAAAAGAAAACAGCAGATTCCAAAGAAATGAGCAGATCCGGGAAGAAAACCACCCGACCCCGCCCGCAAGCAGACAGATTCCCGTTGTAAATTTCTGTCCCTTTTCGCCGAAATTTTTTTCTTGACAAAGTGTAAGTGCTGTGCTATACTATTCAAGCACCAAGGGAATATATCGCGGGATAGAGCAGTTCGGTAGCTCGTCGGGCTCATAACCCGGAGGTCGGGGGTTCAAATCCCTCTCCCGCAACCATAAAAACACAGTCCGCCAGTCGGCGGGCTGTGTTTTTATCATTCGGAAGGACCTGCAGCTACTGGCCGGGCTATGAGGAAAACATAGGGGACGATTCTCTGTGTTCTGAGACCGCGATCGTTTTTTCTTTCCCCGGGAGGGCCAGAGCCCTCCCGGAAATTGGTTTTAGCTGGGAAATCGGTGATTTTGCTCGAAATCAAGGCAGAAAACAATGCTTAACGGGTCATTCGGAGAAGCGTCACCTTATTCCCGTGATTGCGCCAGTGGATGCACCAGTGATTGCGTCCCCTTGATTGCAGTGGTGGTACGTAATTACTCCTTAAGATAATGATCCAGTATACGCAAGTAATCCGCTGCCCTCGGGTCGTCTTTGTCAATGTGAATCCGAATCGCGTTATTCTGATTATTCAAGAAATGGAGTCGTCCTGGGCAGCCTGCCGTTTGTTTCCTGTCGCCTGCTTCAATGCTGATTAAGGCAAAATACCTGCCCTCTGAGTATCGCAGATCATGCAGATCTTCCCGGAGAAAGCGCTTTAACAGCAAGCCCTTGTAAAAGGGAGGCTCCGAAATGGGCATTGCATTTCTGGCAGCTCTGCGGTTTTGAAGGCTGTTTGGATTATCCCGCCCAATCAAGCTGACTGATGCAAGCTGCTGGCGGGCCGTCCTTCTGGAAATGCGCTTTTCGACTGCATCCGGCGTAAATATATACTGAATTGATACGGAGAGCACAATCACTTCAGCGCCGACAATCGATAGCGCCAACCAGAGAGCCCATTGTTTATGGATGAAATTAGCAATGCTGATCGCAAGCAGAAACAACAGCATCATGCCAACGATTCTTAATCTGTTCCGGCATGATTCTATTACAATTACTCCAGAATCCATGGGTTTCACCTCCCAAACGGCTCTATTGTGTAGGACAGTATGATTCTGCTTCTCGGCAGGTATTGAATGATAACGTGATTGCCCGCAGCCACGTTTTCTCCCCTTGCTAAGCAGTAAAACTGTTTGCCCTCCACCGTTATGAAGCATCCGAAGGAACTGTTATCATAAACGGTTCCGTTTGAATCCTTCAGGGAAAATCGCGGAGATAAGGGATTTGATTTCACTTCCAAGATCGTACCGACAACGGTTCTGGCCTGCTGCTCCCGTTCAAACGGCAAGAATATGCCATATCGAAGGTGCTGCGCAGATATTAGCAGCACCGTTAGAGCACAAACCAAGGCTGACGCTCTAAAGAAGAACTCAGCCGTCTTTCTATGGGCATCGCTGCGGATCGTGCGAATGAGTTGAACGATAAACCGAACAATCTGAATGGAAGAAATAACAGCAAGCAAGAAAGGCGCTATGAACAGTTGAAAGATACAGGCGCGAATCGTTGTTTGGTAGACAATCATCTTTTAATCCTCTGTGTATACAATGTACCAGCTGTTATCAATTCTCTTTGATCGGGTAATCATATACGCCTCTGTCAAACCGGAGCCATCCACAGAATATACCAAATTGACATCTTTCCCAACAGTTTTATCAAAGGCAAAGAAAATATAC
>CAMVIC010000251.1 GCA_947167435.1 uncultured Clostridia bacterium
GGACCGAAGGTGTTCCATGGGCCGTAGTAGGGCTCCGCATAGGTCTCGTCGCCATAGGCCACCTCCACCGAACCGTCGAAGCGGTGGGCGCCGTTGGTGAGCATCTTGTCCTCAAAGCGGACGGAGCTGCACTCGCTCAGCACGATGTCGTTGTTGCCATCCTTGTTGTCGTGGATATTGCAGCCGGTAAAGCTCACGTTATAGCAGCCGTAGAGGTTTGCAGCCGCCTGGCTGCACTCATAGATTTCGGTATCCCGAACCGTGATGCCGTTTGTGTTCCATCCGTCGATGCCGATGACGCCGCAGCCGAAGAGCCCGCAGCCCAGCACTTCCACGCTGTTGCAGTTGTTGAAGCCCAGCACGTCGCCCATGCAGCTGCCCGGCTCCTGGGTGTGGCCGGCGGTCAGATCCTGCACCAGAATGTTCTCGCAGGCGTCAAAGGTGAACACGTCCGCATAGCGGGGCACGGCGGAAACCGTGGTTTTGTCCTTGCCCTGGCCGATGATGGCCATGTTCCTGACGCCGCTGATGGTCAGACTTGGGCCGTCATACCAGTCGGTCCAGTAGTAATGCTCGCCGCCGTAAGTGCCGTAACCGGAGGCGCTGTCCCACTGATAGTACTCGGCGTCCAGGTAAATCACACGATCGGAGCCGATGGCGGAGAGCAGCTCGTCCACCGTGTTCACGTGGTACTCAGCAATGCCCTCGGCGTTGAGAACGCTCTGGACCTCCACGGGCTCACGCAGGACGGGCCCGTCGTACTGAGCCTCCGCCCACTCCATGCGCTCCAGGTCGAAGGTAATCAGTTCCTCGCCGTTCAGGTCCACGCAGAACATGACCCATTCCTCCGGATAAAAGCCGGTGCCCTGGAGTTTGTTGTCATCAAAGGAGCACTTGTCCACCAGGATAGGATACTGGATGAGCCGGAAAACAGAGTTTTTGACCACGTTGTCGTACACCCGGGTACCCAGCAGATAGAACTGGTCTGTGTAGGAGGCAGCGAAGACCTCCGTGCAGACATTGTCGTGAACCTGGCAGTTGACCAGAGCAACACCCTCACTGTTGTTGCTCTCGATCAGCTGGAAGGCAGTGAAGCTCTCCTTCTTGCCGCAGTCATGGATATCACAGTGGCTCAGAGTCACGTTCCAGCAGGCGGTAGTCCTCACCGCGCCGTAGCTGCACTCGTAAATCTCCGTTGCATAGGCGGACAGGTTGCGGCAGTTGACAGCCTCGATGCCCATGGTCCCGCAGCCGTAGAGGCGGGTGTTGTTGATAAGCACCCCGTCACAGCCGCTGAAAAGGAGCACACCGCCGGCGCACTCACCGGGAGCCTGGGTGTGGCCGGCCACAAAGCCGTCCAGGGTCAGATTTCGGCAGTTTTCAAAGCACAGCACATTGGCATAGCGGGGCTGGGCGCTGATGACCGCCTCCGGCTCATCGGCAGTGAGGGTCAGGTTCTCCACGTCGTGGATGACCAGCTCATAGCCGTCATAGGTCTGCCGCCAGGTGTAATAACCTTCCAGATGCTGCTGGCCGTAGTCGGAGGCGCTGCTCTCGTCAAAGGTCGTTCCGACCAGGTGAATGGCAGCGTTGGGACCGATGGCCGAGAGCAGCTCGTCCATGGTGGAGACGGTGACCGGGCCATTGCCACCCTCCGGGGCGGGCGGCACTTCCCCGCTCAAGGTTCCGGCGCTCAGGGGAACGGCGTTGACCTGGGGTACCGCCGCGGCCAGAGGCGCGCTGCCGGGGCCCATCACGGCGCCGCAGCCGCTCAGAATCAGAAGCGCTGCCAGAATCAGCGCAAGACTTACGCGTCCTCTCTTTTGGAAGTTCATAATCTGTTCAAGCCTTTCTTTCAGATTTCGTTTTTCCACGGCGAAGCTGGTGGCCACCACGCCCCGGGGCAAGGCCCGGTCGGCGGCCAGATTCAGCAGCATCTCGCCGTAGCGTTGTTTCTCATTGGCGTCCATATGGCGCAGCAGGCGCTCGTCACAGGCAAGCTCACAGGCCCGGTCCAGCTCTGACCGGATGAGCCGGTGGATGGGATTGAACCAGTGGACCACCGACACCAGCACCGCAAACCACTTGGCATAGAGGTCGCCCCGTCGGTAATGGGTCAGTTCATGGAACAGGATGCTCTGGAGCATCTGCTCGTCATACTCCCGGTCCGGCAGCACCAGCGTCGGGTGCAGCAGACCGAAGAGCATGGGCGTGCTCACCGCCTTGCTCCGATAGAGGCGGGGCACTTTTTTGTCATAGATCTCATTCAAAACCGCAAGGTCCGCCGCCCGGGGTGCACGGAGCGTTTTGCGCAGGCTTCGGACAAAGCGCAGATAGCCGACGCCGTACCACAGCATCGCTGCCGCAGCGCCGATGGCCCACACGCTGAGCCAGAGCCGGGGGCTTTTCAGCACTGCCAGTACCTGAGGCCAAAGCGGACGGGCAGGCTCCCCGGTATTCTCTGCTGTGCCGGACCCAATCGCCGTAACCGGTTCAAAGCGTTCCTCATTCTCCCGCAGGGGAAGCGCATTCGAGGAGCTTTCCCTGCTGTATGTCCGGGGCTGCCATGTCGGATCGGCCAGCTCCACCGCCGCGGGCAGCGGCGCCGGGCGTACCGCACGCTCCGCCGTCGGCACAAGTCCGGGCAGCGGCAGCACAAAGCGCAGCAGTACAAGAAGCCAGGCCCAGTAATAAAAGGCACTGGGCAGGCGGTCCGACAGGATGCGGCGCAGCAGCATCAGCAGCAGGGCCAGCGCGGTGCCTCCCGCGGAAAGAATCAGCAGATTCAGCAGAAAGTGCTCCATGGCTCAGCCCTCCACCCGAAACAGATTTCGCAGCTCGTCGATATCCTCGACGCTGAGCCCTTCGGATTTCACCAGCGTGGCCACCAGTTCCTTGGCGCTGCCCCGGAACAGGCGGTGAACCAGATCGTTTGCCGCCCAGTTGCTGTAGTCAGCCTCCGTCACCAGCGGGCAGTAATAGAAGACCTTGCGCTTTTCCTGGCTGAGTACACCCTTGTTTACCAGGCGCTGTACCAGCGTTTTGACCGTGGTGGCCTCCCAGCCCCTGCGCTCATGAAGGGTCTGACGGATATCCGTGATGGGCAGAGGTTCCCCCGCCTCCCACAGTACCCGCATAACCTCCAGCTCGGATTCCGTAATTCTCTGGGAAACATTCTGCATAGGCATTCCCTCCCTGCAGTCAAATTACATGCAAAAAGACTACGCATGTCGTCTGGTATTACAGTAGCACCAAAGACTACATTTGTCAACCACATTTCAGAAATCTTAAGAATTGCAGGCCGCCGCTGCCAGTGGCAGAAGAAGGCGGACTGCAATTTCCGCAGCCGCGCCTTTGGCGGGCCGTCGCGAAG
>CAMVIC010000252.1 GCA_947167435.1 uncultured Clostridia bacterium
GCTTCCTCCGTCTCCGGTTCCGCTTCAGGCTCTGCCTGTATGACCGGTTCCTCCGGCACTTCCGGCTCCGGAAGACGCTCTTCCGGCGGCTCCGGCTGGGCCAGAGGCGCTTCCTCCGCCGGGGCGCGCTTTGCCTCGGGCGGCTCGTCCAGGTCGATGCCGTAGGCCTGTGGGGCCTGGTTCTCCCAGTAATCCGACAGGATCTCCCGCACCGACATTCCCGGCGCCGGGGGCGGCGGCGGAACGACCGGCTGCTCCCAGTCCGAGCTCACCGCCTCCCGGGGCACGGGCCGGCTGGCCCAGTCATTGGCCCACAGAGAGGCATACCTGCTGCGCGTTTCCGGCTGCGGCTCCCGCCTGGGCCGGTAAATCCTCACGCCGTCCTCGTCGCTCTCCCGCTCCGGGGCGTCGTGGGCGGAGCCGCCGCTTCTGGCCGTCTGCGCGGCGTCCGCGGCCTCTGCGTCCGCCCAGTATTCCCCCAGGATCGAGGCAATGGACAGCGATTGACTATTCTGTTCGTCATCAAAGTAAAACTTACTCATGGAAAGCTCTCCTGTGTCCGAACAATCGCCGGCTAAAGGGAACCGGCTCCCCCGGTGTTACTGTTTCATACTGCGCTGGCGCAGCACTTCATACATGGTAATGGCGGCGGCGGCGCTGGCGTTGAGGGAGCTGAGCCTGCCGCGCATGGGCAAACTCACCACAAAGTCGCAGCATTCCGCAACGAGACGGCCCATGCCGTCCCCCTCCGACCCGATGACCAGGGCAACGGGTCCGGAAAAATCCGTCTGCCACAGCTGGCTGCTGCCGCCGGCGGCGGTGCCGTATACCCAGACGCCCCGCTCCTTCAGCTCCCGCAGCACGGCGGGCAGATTCGGCACCCGGGCGATGGCCATATGCTCGGCCGCGCCGGCGCTGGCCTTGTCCACCACGGCGGTGAGACCGGCGCTGCGGCGTTTGGGGATGATCACCCCGTGGGCTCCGGCGCATTCCGCCGAGCGGATGATGGCGCCCAAGTTGTGCCCGTCGCTGATTTCGTCGCAGACAATCAGGAAGGGCGCCTCGCCCCGCTCCTGTGCGATGGCAAAGATATCGTCCACCGTGCAGTACTCCCGCACGGCGCAGACGGCAATCACGCCCTGGTGGGCCCCGGTCTGACTCATGAAGTCCAGCTTGCGCCGGTCGCACTCCACCACCACAACGCCCTTTTCCCGGGCGCGGGAGGCGATATGGCCCAGAGTCTTGTCCACGTCGCCCTTGTTGATATACAGTTTGTCAATGGCGCGCCCGGCCCGCAGGGCCTCGATCACGGCGTTGCGCCCTTCAATGATTTCGTTCTGAATCCCCTGATTCTGATTATTCTCCATGTTTTTGCTCCATGTGGCACATATATAGTTATACCCATTTATCATAACACAACATACAGTAAAAAGAAAGCACTGTTTTCCGGTTTTTTTCAGGAAATTTCCAAAAAAAGCCGAATTCCGGTCCGCCTCTGTTTTCGCCGGAAAAAGAATCTCAGAATTCACATTTTTCATATAGACTTTGCGGCGGCAAAAGGATATGATAATAGCAACAATGCTGTTATAGGAGAGCTTCCATGAAAGATCCCATGACTTATATCCAGCGCTTTTGCCGCAAGCACCCGAACTTTGGCATTCCCCGGCTGATGATGTACGTCAGCATCGCCAACGTGGCCTTCTGGCTGCTGGGAATGGTGAATACAAAGCTGATCAGCTTCCTGGCCTTCGACCCTGCCCGGGTACTCCAGGGGGAAATCTGGCGCATTGTCAGCTTTGCCATGATCCCGCCCAGCACAGGCATGCTGGCCCTCATCGCCATCTATTTTTATTACTGGATCGGCAGCACGCTGGAGCAATACTGGGGCACGCCCCAGTTCAACATCTATTTCTTCACCGGTATCCTCCTAACCCTGCTGTACGGCTTCCTCATCTACTTCATCACCGACATCCCGGTCCACCTCACGGCGGAGTATGTCTATCTGTCCATGTTCTTCTCCTTCGCGGCGCTGTTTCCCGATATGCAGGTACTGCTGTTCTTCATCATCCCCGTCAAGATGAAGTGGCTGGCCCTGGTGGACGCAGCCTTCTTCCTCTACAGCGTATTCACCACGCGCTTCCCGGTGAATCTGCTGCCCATCGTGGCGGTGCTCAACTTCTTCCTCTTCTGCGGCGGCGATCTTCTCCGCCTCATCCCCCGCAGGCCCAGCGCCAACACGGTGAATTTCCGCAGAGAGGCCAGCCGCATCCGCCGAGAGCAGCGGGACAACCTCTATAAGCATAAGTGCGCGGTCTGCGGAAGGACCGACGTGACGAATCCGGAGCTGGAATTTCGCTATTGCTCCCGCTGCGCAGGCTATCACTGCTTCTGCCAGGACCACATCAACAATCACATCCACTTCACCGAGTAAGCGGCTCTGTCCCGCCGGGCAGGCGTCTCAAAAAGCGTCTCAAAAAGTGGGAAAAAAGCAAAAATAATGCTTGACCTTGCCGCCTGTTTGTGCTAATATAATCGGGCGGCAAGGGCAGGAAGCCTTTTGCCTTTACAATACAGAAGCTGGAACGGTGCAGGTTTCGCCCCTCCTCTTCTGAGTATGACCGGGTGTAGCGCAGATGGTAGCGCGCTTGAATGGGGTTCAAGAGGCCGCTGGTTCAAATCCAGTCACTCGGACCAAATAAAGCAGATCGTCTTTCGACGGTCTGCTTTATTTCATTCTTGTGGCTCTATGAACCAGCGGCCTCTTGCAATACAATCATGGCCGCAAGGCGGCCGTTGCGGCGTCCATCGCCGCTGCGGCCGCTGGCGACGGCGCGGAGCGCCCAGTCCCCTGCGGGGATTCAAATCCGGTCACTCGGACCATAAAGGGACTCTGATTATGATACGATCGGAGTCCCTTTTCTTCTTCCCATATCGTGCGCTGCCTGTTATAATGATCTCGACAAATCGATATTGAATGAGATTCGTGAGGATATCAACATGATGAAGATTGAGGAACTGCTTGCCTGTTTTGATAACGGCGAAGCGTTTGGCGACGACCCGGAGATCGTTTCCTCCACGCGCACATCTATTCAGGAAAACCGGCGGCTGCTGTTTGAGATGAACAACCTGTGGCATGAGGACCAGAATGAGGTCACGGAATTGTTTAAGAGGATTACCGCAAAGCCGGTCGGCCAGGGCGTGAGAATTGAGACGCCGTTTTATACCGATTTCGGGAAAAACATTCATGTAGGCAAAAACGTTCTGGGAAATAAAAGATTTGGGGAGAGAATAAGAGTTTTTTTCATGATCTTGATCTTTTCCTAATGGAATGTCAGATGAATCAAAACATGTTATATATGTTTGAATTTCATT
>CAMVIC010000253.1 GCA_947167435.1 uncultured Clostridia bacterium
TTTCTTCATGGGGTCTTCCTCCTTTGTTTCTGTGGGTTACTTCTTGAAGAACACCTTCAGGCAGTTGTAGAGGTGGGGCAGCCAGCAGTTGTAGGCGTGGGTGCCGCCCTTGAACTCCACATAGGCGTAGTTCTCGCCGTCGACAACCCGGTCGGCCATCTTCTCCAGGATGGCGGCACAGAACTGCTTGTGGCCCTCCAGGGCAAAGTCGGCGCTGCCCTCGCCGTGGTACCAGAAGAGGATGGGCAGATCCTTGAATTCCTCGGAGGCCATGGCGGCGAAGAACTCCTCGTTGTCGCTGCCGGCGGAGTAGTTGCCGAAGTAGGCGATGATGTCCAGGCAGTCCTTCATCACGTTCTCCGTGGTGATGGAGCCCATGGAGAAGCCGGCGAAAGCGCGATGGGCGCGGGTGGCCTGCAGGTTCTCCCCGCTGACGTCGCCCTTGGTGAAGGTAGCGTACTTCGTCTCGATCAGCGGGATGATGTCATTGCGCAGCTCGATGGGGTACACGGACAGGTTGGCAGCCCGGGTGGGATTCTCCGGGACCTCGGAGGGCTGCTGGGCGGCCGTGTCGCTGTACTGGTGGTGGACCGCCTCGGTGCCGGGCTCGCGGCCGGCGTTGACGGTGGAGGAAACCACGATGGCGGGCTCCATCTCGCCCTTGTCCATCATGTAGTCCAGCACCGCGCAGGTGGGCTTGCCCATGCGCTCCTCGGAGAGCCAGTAGCGCTCGTCCTCGCCGGCGCCGTGCATCAGGTAGAGCACGTTGTAAGTCTGGTCGGGGCTGTAGCCGTAGGGCAGGTACACGTAGAGGTCCTTCTCCAGCAGGATCTCCGTGCCGGGCTCTTCCGCTTCAGCGGCATAGTCGTGGGTGGTGTAGGTGAGCTTCTCCACCGTGCCCCGGTTCTCCCGGGCTTCCGTGTACTTGGGCTTCATGGGGATCTTCTTGATGAAGCCGGCGTCGGTGTAGACGTCCGCCAGGGCGGAAAGAGCAGACAGGGTGAGGAGCAGAGCCAGAAGCAGCGCGACGAGTTTCTTCATGGGGTCTTCCTCCTTTGTTTCTGTGGGTTACTTCTTGAAGAACACCAGCATGGAATTGTAGAGGTGGGGCAGCCAGCAGTTGTAGGCGTGGGAGCCGCCCTTGAAGCAGATCCAGGCGTAGTTGTCGCCGTCCCGGAAGCGCTCGGGCATCTCCGTCAGGCAGCGGTCGCGGAAGGCTTCGTGATTCTCCAGGGCGAAGTCCGAGGTGCCGTTGCCGTTGTACCAGAACTTGATGTCCAGGTCCTTGTACTCCTCGCTCTCCAGGGCGGCTTTGAAGGCGTCAAAGTCGCACCAGATGCCGGAGAAGTCGCCGAACCAGGCGAACTGGTCCAGGCAGTGCATCATGATGGAGTTGACCGTGGTCATGGAGCCGCGGCTCAGGCCACAGAAGGCGCGGTGGTCCCGGGCGTCGGGCTCGGCGCCGTAAGTGGAATAGGTGCTGTCGATCAGCGGGATGATCTCATTGCGCATCTCCATCCAGAAGTACATGGGCCACACGTTGGCCAGGGCGTCGCCGTCCCAGTAGTCCGGGAAGAGGCTCATCTTGTCCCCGGGGATGGAATAATAGGTCGGGGAGACCACGATGCAGGGCTCGCACTCACCCTTGTCGATCATGTAGTCGTACATCTTGATGGCGGACTTCGCCGTGGCGGTCTCGCCCACCCAGTAGTCGGCGTGGGCGTCGGTGCCATGGAGGGCATAGACCACGTTGTACTGCTTCGACGGGTCATAGCCGTAGGGCAGGTAGACGTAGAGCTCCTTCTCCATGACGAACTCAGTCTGGCTGCCGCACAGGGCTTCGCGGTCGATGGCTGGGGTGGTGTCGTTGTCATCGGCAGCCTTGACGGCCGTGCCGGCAGCGACCGCTTCCAATGCATAGGAGTGGGTGGTGTAGGTGAGGCGCTCCACCGTGCCGTGGTGCTCCACCTCCTCCAGGTACTTCGCAGCCTTCTTGGGCAGCTTCTTCACGAAGTCCCAGGGGTACTCCGGTGCGGTGTAGGCGCTCTCCGCCAGGGAAACGGCCAGAGAGATCACCATGACGGCCGCCAGCATCAGGGCGGTCCATCCTTTGGAAAAACGCATCTTCATGGGAGATCATCCTTTCTGTCGTGGATTGTGAATCCCGGTTGCTGCCATTTTTATAGTAGGATTCCGGAACATGCTCAAGGGTTTTAACCGCAACTGTCCTTTTTGCAGCTTTTTTTGTCCGGTTTGACAATTAGAGTTGCAAAAACGACAGTTGCGGTCATTTCGATTGCCTGCCGCGGAGGGCTCCGCTATGATGAGGCCAGCGAACGATGAAGGAGGCTGCGCCCTATGAGCCAAGCCAACAAAGCCCCGAAGAAAAAGCGCGGCGTCGGCCGCGTCACCATTCCGATCATCTGTGTGCTGGCCGTGATCGCCATCGTGCTGAACGTGGCAGCCAACTCCACCCTCTCCGGCATCCTGGACGCCTACATCGGCCGGGGCGAGATGAAGATCGAGACCAAGGCCGGCGCAGAGAACTGGGACACCACCTACTATGATCAGGACTCCACCACGGCGGAGGACGCCGACCGGGTGGCCAAGGACGTCACCCTGCGCACCGCCGAGGAGGGCATCACCCTGCTGAAGAACGAGGGCGGCGCGCTGCCGCTGAACGTTTCCGCAGAGAAGAATGTCACCCTCCTGGGCCGCAGGAGCGTGCAGACCGTCTTCGGCGGCACGGGCTCCGGCGCCGGCGATGAAAACCAGTGCGTCGGCATCGCGGACGCCCTCACCAGCGCGGGCTTCCAGGTCAACCCCACCGTCCTGAATATGTATCAGAGCAACCTGGACAAGGTGCCGGTCGCCGATCCGGCCAGCGCCATGGACAAGGCCGAGAAGCAGACCTACTACATCGGCGAGTTCCCCCAGAGCTACTTCACGGACGAGATTGTGAGCTCTTACGCCAGCTACAAGGACGCCGCTATCGTCGTCTTTGGCCGCAAGGGCGGCGAGGGCATGGACTACTCCACCGATCTGCTGGCCGACGTGAACAATCCCGACCAGGCCATGTCCTCCGCGGTCGCCGAGACGGCCAACTATAAGGAAGGCCAGCATCAGCTGGAGCTGAACCAGGAGGAGAAGGAGCTGCTGGCCCACGCGGAGGCCAACTTTGAGAAGGTCATCGTGGTCATCAACTCCGCCAACGTCATGGAGATCGGCGGCCTGCGGGACGACCCCCAGGTAGACGCCATCCTGTGGATCGCCTATCCCGGGTCCCGGGGCTGCGCGGCGCTGGCCAACATCCTCAGCGGCGCGGTGAACCCCTCCGGCCACACCGTGGACACCTGGGCGGTGGACTTCAC
>CAMVIC010000254.1 GCA_947167435.1 uncultured Clostridia bacterium
TATTGCGGAGCGGGAGCTCAACAGCGCCACCCGTTATGTTCCGCCCATGATCAACCAACTGGGCAAACCCTATCCCGAGAAAATTGCCGTCATCGGCGCGGGCCCCGCGGGTCTGAGCTGCGCCTATTATCTGGCGGCCAAAGGCTATCCTGTTACGGTCTTTGAAAAAGAACAGGTGCTCGGCGGCATGCTCACGCTGGGCATCCCCTCCTTCCGCCTGGAAAAGGACGTCATCAACGCAGAGATCGACGTGCTGCGCGAACTGGGCGTGGAATTCAAAACCGGCATCGAGGTCGGGAAGGACGTGACGCTGGATTCTCTCCGCGGCCTCGGCTTCAAAGCCTTCTATCTGGCTGTCGGCGCGTCGAAGGGCGCAAAGCTCTCGATTCCCGGCGAGGAGTTGGACGGCGTCATGAGCGGCGTCGACTTCCTGCGCAGAATCAATCAGGGGCAGCGCCCGGAGATCGGGGATAAGGTCGCTGTTATCGGCGGCGGCAACGTAGCCATGGACGTGGCGAGAGCCGCCCTCCGCCTGGGAGCGGAGGTTACAGTCTACTACCGCCGGAGTGAGACGGAGATGCCCGCCGACCGGGATGAATTGGCTGAGGCCAGAGAAGAGGGCGTTGCCTTCCGCTTCCTGGAGGCGCCTGCTGAGATCCTGGGCGAAGGCGCTGCCACTGCCCTGAAGCTGGAGAAAATGGAGCTGAGCGAGCCTGATGGGAAGGGTCGCCGCAGCGTGACGGGCAGCGGAGAATTTGAGACTGTCCCTGTCACGGCGGTGCTTTCCGCCACGGGTCAGCGCGTGGACCTGGGCGGCATCGGCCTTGCGACCGGCAAGCGGGGAACTGTGGAGGCCGACCCCGTCACCTGCCAGACGGCGGTGCCGGACGTGTTCGCGGGCGGCGACGTGGTCACCGGACCGCAGTTTGTCATCGACGCCATTGCGGCGGGCAAGGAGGCGGCGGTCTCCATCCACCGCTTTGTCCACGCGGGCCAGACCTTGACCCTTGGCCGCGACCATCGGGACTACCGCCCCTTCGACAAGGCCACGGTGCAGATCGGCCTGGGCGGCTTTGACAGCGCGCCGCGGCAGAAGCCCGCCAAGGCGGAGGGCGCGGCGGCAAAGTCCAGCTTCAACGATCTGCGCGCGACCTTTACGGAAGAGCAGATCAAAACCGAGTGCGCTCGTTGCCTCGGCTGCGGCACTGCGGTGGTGGACCAGTTCATGTGTGTCGGCTGTGGTATCTGCACCACCAAGTGCAAATTTGACGCCATCCACCTAGAAAAGGTCTACGACGCGGACAACCAGGAGTACTTCCACACCCTGGGCCGGATCGTGAAGAACGTCCCGCAGATCGGCGTCGGCGTGGTCAAAAAGCACCTGGGGAAATACGGAGGCTGAGATGCACGAGATCGGCATCGTCCGCCAGCTCCTGCGGACGGTCACCGCCTTCGCGGAGGAAAATGGGATCAAAGAGATCCGCGAGGTGGTCGTAGACTGTGGGGAGCTGTCCCTGGTGATCCCGGAATATGTACAGGAGCTCTATCCCCCGGTGGTCAAGGGCAGCATCCTGGAGAAGGCGAAGCTCACGGTGAACATCGTCCCCGGCCTTGCCGAGTGCGAGGACTGTGACGAGATCTTCAATGTGGTGGAGCACAAGGGCTTCTGCCCCAACTGCGGAAGCTTTGAGAAAACCGTCCTGAGCGGGAAAGAGTTTACCGTTCGGGAGATCGTTGTACCAGAATAAACAGCATTGTAAAGGAGGAAAAGCATGCAAAAGTACGATGTCATTGTCGTCGGCGCCGGCAATGGTGGCCTGTCTGCGGCGACGTATCTGGCAACTGCGGGAAAAAAGGTACTCGTGCTGGAGAAGCACAACCTGCCCGGCGGCTGCGCCACCAGCTTCCGGCGCGGCGCCTATGAATTCGAGGCTACCTTGCACGAACTCTGCCAGATGGGCGACGGCAAGGAGGGCCGTCCCCGCGGCGCGGTGCGCAAGCTGCTGGAGGATCAGTACAAGCTGGACGTGGAATGGTGCGCTGCCCATGAATCCTTTGCCTCGGTGGCCACCGACCCGGACGGCTTCAACGTCTCCATGCCCGCCGGTGTGCAGGCGTTTATCGACGAGATGGAGCGCCAGGTGCCCGGCAGCCGGGAATCCATGACCACGGTGCTGGAGCTGGGCCGGATGCTGCATGACGGTGTGGACTGGCTGGCCGCCCATGACAACGAGCCCTCCCCGCCCGCCAAAGTGGAGATGCTGCTCAAATACTACGATCTGATGCGCGTGGTACCTGTGTCCACGGAGGAAATGCTGGATCGGATCGGCGTACCGGAAAAGGCCAAGAGAATCTTTGAATCCTACTGGACCTATGTCTCCGCCGATTCCACCAACATGAGCTTTGCCGTCTACACCTATATGACCTATGTGTATCTGACGCACCTGCCCTGGTTTGCCAAGAACCGCAGCCATGAGATCTCCATGGCCTTCGACGCGCGGATCCGAGAGCTGGGCGGCGACGTCTGGTACAACACCGAGGTCAAAAAGATCGACATCCGGGACAACAAGGTCCGCGGCGTGGAGCTGGACGACGGCAGCTATATCCCCTGCGAGTGGGTCATCTCCAACCTCATGCCCCATGTGGTCTTTGACCGCATGGTCGATCCGAAGGAGATCCCGGAGCGCAACCTCAAAATGATGAACGCGCAGAAGCTGGCCCAGGCCGCCTTCACGGTCTATCTCGGCCTGGACGCCTCCGCGGAAGAGCTGGGCCTGAAGAACTACGACACCTTCATGCGCTATACGCCCGACAACCGCAAGCAGTACCTCTCCTCCGGCAGCATCGAGACTCACCGGGATATTACCTGCACCGTGCTGACCAATGCGCTGCCGGACGCGGCGGGAAAGAACAGGGCCTTTATCCAGTTTTCCAAGTTCTACACCGGCGACGCCTTTGAAAAGATCACCGAGGAGGAATACTTCAAGGTCAAGGACCGGATCGCGCGGGATTGTGTGGAGCGTTACGAGGAGGTCACAGGCTGCCGTCTGCAGGGCCATATCGAGGAGATCGTGGTCGCCTCTCCCATGACCTGGGCGCGGTATCTGGGCACTCCGAAGGGCGACGTCTACGGCTATGAGCCCGCAGGCTGGGATGGCATGTTCCCCCGCGTCCAGAGCGGCCACCATGAAGATTATACGATCCACGGTCTGCGCTTTGCCGGCGGCCACGGAACCCAGATGGACGGCTACTCCCAGGCCTACCTGTCCGGCGCGGAGCAGGCCAGATACATGCTGCTGGACATGAAGAAGGAGGGCAAGTAAGATGGCGAAATACAACTATGACAA
>CAMVIC010000255.1 GCA_947167435.1 uncultured Clostridia bacterium
TGAAGCAGGGGCGGTCAGTCGTGCCCTCCAGATACCAGTGTCTGTCCCCTCCGGCAATCCCGACGCGCATCTCCTGTCCCAGGCGTGCCTCGCCCGCGTACTCGGTGCAGATGAGCTTCAGCTTCATCCCGGCGGCAGCGGCAGGGATACTGTCCTCCGCCAGGTCAAAGTAGCGGGTGTTGTTCATGTGTCCGTTGAGATCCACATAGCTGTAGGGCACGGTGAAGAGTCGCTCCCG
Organism: uncultured Clostridia bacterium; assembly: GCA_947167435.1. The sequence goes on from CAMVIC010000255.1 coordinate 239, forward strand.
GGTGCAGCTCTCACGGCTGAGGGCGCCGGGCAAAGCAATTTCCTCCCCGGTAACGACACCTGGCAGCTCCACTCCATAGCGCTCGGGAAAGACGACGTGCCGTGTCTGGTGGTCCACAAGGCACCAGATGGCGCTGGCCTTCAGCAGCGGCTCGCCCGATGCGGTCTCCATGCTGTAATATCGCGGAAAAAGCAGATGCATCGTCTTGCCGGGCCAGCTTTTGAGCACAAGATTCTCGTCATATTCCGGCATGCGCGCGATCTCGCAGCGCTGCAGCGTCAGCACCCAGAGTATACCTTTGTCGAGCGTTTTCTCCCGGCCCATGCCCAACTGCTCGGTGTGGCGGATGGCGGCCTCCTGAAAGAGCGTAAAAAGCCGGGAAGTTCGCAGCCGCCGGTGCAGATCCACGTCCTTGGAGCGCAGGCGGAGTTCTTCCGTATAGATACTCATTTAAGCCGCTTGCAGATGGCGTCCACCACGTCCCCCAGGGTAGACAGCTTTTGCCACTGGCGCTCGGGAATGCGCACGTCAAAGAGGGCCTCCAGCTTGCAGATCACCAGAACAAAGCCCATGGAGTCGATAGCCGTTTCCGTGTTGATCACGGTATCCTCACGCAGGTCCATGTCCCGCATTTCGGGGAAGCAGTCGAAGATCACGGTCCTGGTTTTTTCCAGTACTTCCTGTCTCGTCATAACTCGTTCACTTTCTGTTGGAGTTTCCAACGCTTTATTTTTCCCGTGGCCGTGCGCGGCAGCGGGTCGGATACAAAGACGACGGCGGACAGCTGCTGTCCGCGGGGGCGCTTGTCCGTCACCGGACGCAGGCGGCTGAGCAGTTCCCGCTCGTCGCCTTCCCCGTGCAGCACCAGTACCGGGCGGCCGCCCCGCAGGGCGACGGCCAGATCCTGCTGGCCAAGGGCGGCAATCAGCTCGCTTTCATACTCGGGCAGGTAGAGCTTTGTGCCGTCCGGCAGCACCAGCACGTCCTTTTTCCGCCCGGTGATATGTAGCCTGCCCTGTTCGTCAAAGCGTCCCAGGTCGCCGGTGTACAGCACGCCGTCGCGCAGCACGGAAGCGGTGTCCTCGGGGCGCTTGTAGTAGCCCTGCATCATGCAGGTGGGCGCCTGGATGAGGATTTCCCCGTCATCGGCCAGGGTAATCGTGTCATCCGGGCAGATCTCCATGGCATAGGGGTCGTCCCCCACGCTGATGGCGACGCCGGAGCTCGTCTCGGTCAGCCCATAGCCGAAGGAGACGCGGATGCCGGCCGCCTTCACCGCCTGCAGCAGCGGCGGCGGGCAGTCCCCCGCCCCGACCAGCACGATCCTGAGTTCGGGACACATGGCCCGGTTTTTCAGCAGAAAGCCCAGCAGCAGCGGCACCGCAGACAGCGCCGTAGGCCGGTAGAACATACAGTCGTCCAGATAGTGACGCGCGCCGCGTCCGAGGGCTACGCAGGCTCCGCAGCTCAAGCCCCACAGCAGCCCGCATACGAAGCCGAACACATGCCCCAGCGGCAGGATGCACAGCAGCGTATCCTCCGGCTGCAAGGGAAGCTTGGCCCCGCCGTTGTAGGCGCTGGCGCAGAAGCTCTCCTCGGTGAGCACCACGGCCTTGGCGCGCTCTGTCGTCCCGGAGGTGAAGAACAGGAGCTTGCCCGCCCCATCCCTGATACCTCCTGTGAGTGCCGGGGCCAGCGTCTCGCACAGCTCTTCGTCGCCCCAGAGCCGGTCCACGTCGGTGTACCGCATGAGTGCGGCAAGCGTCTCTTCCGGCGCGTTTTCATCCAGCAGCACAAGCTGCATCCCGGCCGCCACCGCGGCAAAGAGCGTGATGACACACGCGTCGCTCCCGTCGGCCAGTAGCCCGAGGCAGCTGCCTCCCCCGGCTCTGAGCTCCTCCTCACGCGCCGCGACAGCGTCGAGAAGTGCTGAATAGCTGTAGACTGTATCTCCCCAGCGCAGGGCGGGCGCATCGGGTCTTTGTGTCTGCCAGAAGCGCAGCATCTCCATAAAGCTGTGAAACCGCATAGGCAGTTCCTCCCGCGTTTTGATATGGACAGCACCGCACGATCCGCCTTCGCGGTGTTGTTACGGGAAAAGTATAGCACAGGGCGAGGAGGATGAAAAGGGCAAAGGCTCTCCGCCTGTTGTTTTTTACAAAAGCGCCCAAAATGGTTAGTGCTTTTTTTCACAACATGTTGTACACTGTAAGCAGCATGGATTCTACACTAAAAATATATACTGGAGGATGACACATGGACAAAAATATTCGCATCTGCATTATCGGCGGCGGCCCCGCCGGCCTCTCCGCGGGCATGTATCTGGAGAAGAAGGGCTACACCAACTACACCATTCTCGAGCGGCAGGATCGCGTCGGCGGCAAGTGCTGGTCTCCCTACTACAAGGGCAGACGCTATGAGATGGGCGCCATCATGGGTGTGCCCTCTTACTACGCAGTCGAGGACGTGGAGAAGTTCTGCGGCATCACCCACGACGGCCCCAAGCTCAACCGCAACTACAAGGACGGCCAGGGCAACGTGATCGAGCCCTTTGCCCGCACCCTCGGCAACATCATCAAGAACCCCTGGCTGCTCAAGATGAAAAAGCAGCTCAAGCAGTTCGGCGAGATCCTGGAGACCAAGTACAAGGGCTATGATCTCAACGGCCACCGCGGCGTCGCCGAGGGCCGGTATGACGGCTATGCCGTGACCCCGGGCCGTGAACGCGTCCAGGGCAGCAACCCCAACCTGAAGGATCTTGCCATGCCCTTCAAGGATTTCTGCGAAAAGAACGGCGTTCCCCTCGTGCAGAAGATTTGGATCGGACCCTTCACCTCCTTCGGCTACGGCTACTTTGACGAGATCCCTGCGGCCTACGTGCTCAAGTATCTGGACTTCCAGACCTGCATGAACTTCGTCAAGGTCAACCTCTGGACCTGGAAGAACGGCACCCAGTACATCTGGGAGCAGCTGAACGACCACCTGAAGCACCCCGCCGTGCTGAACAGCAGCATCGACAAGGTCGAGCGCAAAGACGGCAAGGTTTTCATCACCGTAAACGGCAAGGTTGAGGAGTTTGACAAGGTCATCGTCACCGCCC
>CAMVIC010000256.1 GCA_947167435.1 uncultured Clostridia bacterium
GGTGAAGCGCAGCCGGGCATAGGTGAGGCCACAGCGGCGATATTCCGGCTTGTCGGCCAGAAACAGCACCCTGCTGTTCTGAATCTCGTTGCGGCAGCCGTAGGCGCACAGCACCGGGAAGTCCGCTCCGGTCCGGTCGGTAAGGGTGGCGCCGGCGCCGTGGGAGCAGCCCACGGTGTTGGCGGCGGCGCAGTTCTCTGTAATCATCAGGGGCAGACGCCCGTAGACGATGGCCTCGCAGGGCAGATACTTGTCCAGATCCCGCACCTGCTGGTGCCGCAGTTCGAAGGACACGGTGGCACTGCCCAGTCCCAGCCGGCGCAAAAACAGCAGGGACCGGGAATTGAACACGTTCAGGCCGAAGTCGCCCCGGATCTCCAGCGGCAGACCCTCCACGATGGGGAGGTGACCCAGGTTGCCCACCACCGCTCCATGCAGGCCGGGGGTGCTTTCAAGGATGCCGCGGAACTTCGCCTCATCCTCCGTCCGGAAAATCCGGGGCAGCAGGGCGAAGAGCTTTGTCCTCCGGGCAAAGGGGGACAGATCCAGTTTATCCAGCAGCTCCAGAGGAATGTACACGGCCTCTGTACCATCGGCCAGCGCCTCGGTCAGCTGATCGGCCCGGGCGATGGAGCAAGTCAGCATCGGCTCTGCCGAAACCACCGGGCACTCGGGCAGAGGCGTCTCCTTGGCGGTGCGCCGGGGCCAGACGCCCCGGATGGGTCGGGAGGACAGCTGGACTGTCAGATCCTCCAGCACCTGGCGGCGTAGACCGTTGACAACCCCGGCGGACAGCATCAAGCCGTCCTCCAGGTCTATGTCGATGTCCTTCGCCGCAAAGGCAGTGCCGCCGGTCTTGGCCAGTCGGATGCGCAACTCCTGTGCGGTGAGGGCCCGGTTCCGGGCGATCTCCGGGATGGGTCCCTCCGCAACGGCAGAAAAGACCTGGCCGCCCCGCTGCACGGAAGCGGTCAGTCGGGCGGGCGCGTCGCCGCGCACCCGGCAGGAAAAGCGTACCGGTACGCTCCGGTTCTCTCCCCGCTCATATGTCTCCCGGGCGGCGGCGAACAGATCCTCCGGCCACCGGGCGTTTTCCGGGCGCATGCCCAGCATCCGGGGCCCTTTTTCGCCCCGGTAGTAACCGTCGGTGAAACCGCTGCGGCTGAAGGCGGCCTCCAGCCGGGCGGACTCCTCCGCCGTGGGAAGCCGCTTCTCGTCCAGTAGCCGGCGGTAGATGGCGGTAATCACCGCCACGTACTCCGGCCGTTTCATCCGGCCTTCGATCTTCAGGCAAGCGACGCCCATCTCATCCAGTTCCCGGAGATAGGCGGAGAGATTAGCGTCCTTCAGGCTAAGGGGATGGTCGTTCTCCCGGGATCCGTTCACCGAATAGGGCAGGCGGCATGGCTGCGCGCAGGCGCCCCGGTTGCCGCTGCGCTGACCGATGAGGGCGCTCATGGTGCATTGGCCGGAATAGCACATGCACAGCGCCCCGTGGACGAACACCTCCACCTCAGCCGGGCAGCCCCGGCAGATCATGTCGATGTCGTGTCGGCTCAACTCCCGGGCCAGCACCACCCGTTCCATGCCCAATTTGGCGGCCAGTTTGGCACCGCCCAAGGTGAAGAGACTCATCTGGGTGCTGGCGTGGATAGGCAGATCCGGGGAGACCTCCCCGGCCAGGGACAAAACGCCCCAATCCTGCACCAGTACCGCGTCCACACCCATTTCGCTAGAGCGCCGCAGCAGTTCTGCCGCGGCGGGCAGTTCCCGGTCGGTCAGCAGGGTGTTCAACGTCAAGTAGACCCGCACGCCGTGGAGGTGGCAGTAGGCCACCGCCTCGGCAAACTCCTCTTCGGAGAAGTTTTTGGCGTTGCGCCGTGCGTTGAAGCTGCCGAACCCCATGTACACCGCGTCGGCACCGCTCTGCACGGCGGCGGTCAGCGCTTCACGGGACCCAGCGGGGGAAAGTAGCTCGATCATTACTTGCGATTCTGGGCCTTGAACAGCTGGCCTCGCTCTTGGCCTGGGCGGCCTCAGCCAGATAGGTCTTCACCTGGCGGCGAAGATTCTCGCCGCTCTCCTGGGCCTTCAAGAGCTCGTCAGCCAGATTAATGGCAGCCAGAATGGCCGCGTCAGTGCGGCTGACGGTCCCGCTTGCCAGCACCTCGGACAGCTTGGCATCCACCAGCTTGCCCACCCGCTCCATGTAGGAGGGACTCTCCTCCGCGATCAGGGTGTAATCCTCTCCGCAGATGTTCATCGTCACGCGATTAGCCATAGCAATAACCCATCCTTTCGTTGATCTGCCCCTCTGTTTTTCTAGCAGGGCATATGAACACTTATACAGAATGAATTATAGCACAACGAAGAAAACCCGTAAAGCGCGCGGAGGAATTTTCTGAAAAAACAGGGAGGGTATCTTTACGAAAAGGGAGATTTATTGTAGAATGAAAAGACTATCGAGGGAGAGGAGGCGCGCCATGAGCGGCTATATTCTGAGGGGCGAAGGGCAGAACGTGACCCTGCCTGCCCAGCGTGTGGACAAGCTGATCGCCCGGGGCGACGGGGACGCGGCGTTGCTGTACCTCTTCCTAACCCGGTCTGAGGGCGGCATAATGCCGGAGGAGATCCAGCGTCGCCTGCGCTGGAGCGAGCTGCGCCTGGCCACCGCCGAGCACACCCTGCAGCAGCTAGGCTTGTTGGAGGGAGGCAGCGCCCCGCCGGAGCAGGCAGAGGAGCGTGCCGTCTACTCCACGGAAGATATCGCTGCCATGCTGGAGGGGGACAAGGGCTTTGCCATGCTGGTGCCCCAGACGGAGGAGAAGTTGGGCAAAAAACTGAAAACGGCGGACCTCCAGATCCTGGCCGGGCTCTATGACGACTTGGGCATGCCGCCAGACGTGATTTATCTGCTGGTGGGCCATTGTATCAGCCGCATGGAGGAGCGCTACGGCCCCGGCCGCCGGCCTACCCTCCGCCAGATCGAGAAGGAGGGCTTTTACTGGGCCCGGCAGGGCCTGTTCGACCAGGAGAGCGCCGCCCGGTATCTGAAGGACTACGCCGACCGGCGGCAACTGATGGGCGCCTATCTCCGCGCTCTGCAAATCACCGGCCGCAAGCCGGTGGAGAGCGAGGAGAAGTATATCGCCGGCTGGATCGAGAAGGGCTGGTCGGCGGAACTGGTGGCCCTGGCTTATGACCAGACAATCCTCTATAAAAATGAGCTGAACTGGCGGTATCTCAACGCCATCCTCCGCCGGTGGGATGAGAGGGGCTGGCGTACCGCCGA
>CAMVIC010000257.1 GCA_947167435.1 uncultured Clostridia bacterium
AAATACGCGCAGAACGCGCAATCCGCCGGGCTGGACGGGGTGGTATGCTCCCCGCTGGAATCCGACCGTGTCCATGAAGTCTGCGGAGAAAGCTTCCTGACCGTCACCCCGGGGATCCGCTTTGCCGACGGAGCCGCCGGCGACCAGCAGCGGGTGACCACCCCCGCGAAAGCCCGTGAGATCGGCTCGGACTATATCGTGGTGGGGCGCCCCATCACCCAGGCCGCGGATCCGGCGGCCGCCTATAAAAGATGTGTGGAGGAATTTCTGGGATGACTGATTTGAGCAGACGCATTGCAAAGGATTTGCTTTCCATCCAGGCGGTGTTTTTCCGCCCGGACGAGCCTTTCACCTGGGCCAGCGGCATCAAGAGCCCGGTCTACTGCGACAACCGCCTGACCCTCACCGCCCCTGCCGTGCGCACGGACGTGGAGGAGGGCCTGGCCGCCCTGGTGAAGGAATACTATCCGGAGGCGGAGGTCCTGATGGGCACCTCCACCGCCGGCATCGCCCACGCGGCCATCACCGGCCATCTGCTGGGCCTGCCCATGGGCTACGTGCGCTCCGGCGCCAAGGACCACGGCCGGAAGAACCAGATCGAGGGCCGGCTGGAGAAGGGCCAGAAGGTGGTTGTGGTGGAGGACCTGATCTCCACCGGCGGCAGCGTCATCGAGGTGGTGAACGTGCTGCGGGAGGCGGGCGCCCAGGTGCTGGGCATCGTCAGCATCTTCACCTACGGCATGCAGAAGGGCCTGGACCGGCTGGCGGAGGCACAGGTCACCAACCACTCCCTCACCGACTTTGACGCCATCGCGGAGGTGGCGGCCCAGGAGGGCTATATCCGCAGCGAGGACGTGCAGCGGCTGATCGCCTTCCGCAACAATCCCTCCGACGAGAGCTGGATCGGAGCGCAGGCATGAGAAGCCTTATCGACATTCTGGATTTCTCGGTGGAAGAGCTGCAGGAGCTGATCGACACCGCAAACGACATCATCGCAAACCCGGCCAAATACAGCGAGGTCTGCCGGGGCAAAAAGCTTGCCACTTTGTTCTTCGAGCCCTCCACCCGTACAAGGCTCAGCTTTGAGGCCGCCATGTACGAGCTGGGCGGCCAGGTGCTGGGCTTTTCCGAGGCCAACAGCTCCTCCGCCGCCAAGGGCGAGAGCGTGGCCGACACCGCCAAGGTCATCAGCTGCTACGCCGACATCATCGCCATGCGCCATCCCAAGGAGGGCGCGCCCCTGGTGGCGGCCATGAACGCCTCCATCCCGGTGATCAACGCCGGCGACGGCGGCCACAACCACCCCACCCAGACCCTGGCGGACCTGCTGACCATCTACCGGGAAAAGGGCGGCTTTGAGAACCTGACCGTGGGCTTCTGCGGCGACCTGAAGTTCGGCCGCACCGTCCATTCCCTCATCAACGCCCTCTCCCGCTACGCAAACGTCCGGGTGGTGCTCATCTCCCCGGAGGAGCTGAAGCTGCCCAGCTACGTGAAAAAGGACGTGCTGCAGGCCCGGCACATCCCCTATACCCAGACCACGGACCTGGAGGCCGTCATGCCGGAGCTGGACATCCTCTACATGACGAGGGTCCAGCGGGAGCGCTTCTTCAACGAGGAGGACTATCTCCGGCTGAAGGACAGCTATATCCTCACCCCGGACAAGCTGAAAAACGCAAAGGGCGACCTGTGCATCATGCACCCCCTGCCCCGGGTCAACGAGATCAGCGTGGCCATCGACGACGACCCCCGTGCCTGCTACTTCAAGCAGGTGCTCTACGGCAAGTACATGCGCATGGCCCTGATTCTGAAGCTTCTGAAGGAGGCGGGCAGACTATGAACATTGACGCCATTTCCAACGGCATCGTCATCGACCACATCACCGCCGGCAAGGGTATGAAACTCTATGAGCTGCTGGAGCTGGAAAAGCTGGACTGCTCGGTGGCCATCATCAAGAACGTGGTCAGCCACAAGCAGGGCCGGAAGGACATCATCAAAATCGACGCGGACATCCCCGTGAATCTGGACGTGATCGGCTATGTGGACCCGGGCGTCAGCGTGAACATCATCCGAAACGGCGTGCTGGTGGAAAAGCGCACCATCGACATGCCCCTGCTGCTGACAAACGTCATCCGCTGCAAAAATCCCCGCTGCATCACCTCCGTGGAGCAGGAGCTGAAGCACGTGTTCCGGCTTACCGACCGGGAGAACAAGGTCTACCGCTGCATCTACTGCGAGACGAAGGCGCAGAACTGATACCTGTTCAGCTGAACTCCCCTTGCAGGGGACAGGCCGAATCGTCGTCAGAATTAAAATGAAACCCGGGGCCGTGAAAACGGTCCCGGGCTTCGTTTTTGGGCTTTGCTTCTCTCGGTAGGATTTCGCCCTGATCCCGGAATTGACAAAGTCCCCGCTTTCCCATACAATCGAAGCAGAAAAAACGGGGAGGGATGCCCATGAAGGTCTGGATCGTATGTACCGGGGAGGCGGAGCCGCCCCGGCGCTGCACCGGCGCGGAATTTGAGGAATGGATGGCGGGCGCGCCGGAGCGGGAGCCCCTGCCCTTTGCGGACAGGCCCGCAAGCGGTGAAGTCCGGACGGTTCTGGTCCCGCCTGGCCTTGCCGCACGGCGGACGGCGGAGGGGCTGTTCCCCGGGGCGGAGCTGCGGGAGGAGCCGCTGCTCGCCCCCATGCCGGAGCGGGCCTTCCGTGCCGGCGGCGGTGCGCTCCCCTTCCGGCTCTGGCGGCAGATGGCAGGGCTGCAGCGCGCTGTCGGGAACCCCCGCCAGCCAGAGAGCCGCCGGCAGGCCGAGCAGCGGGTCGAGGGGCTGATAGCCCGGCTGGAGGCGGAGGGCGAACGGCACGCCCTGGTGGCGGACCGGGCCCTGGCGGCACTGCTGATGGACGCCCTTCGCCGGCGCGGCTGCAGCTTTGCCCGCAGCGGCCTTCTGCGGCTGCGGCCCTATGAGCGCATCCTCGCCACCGGCCGGGAGCTGCACTGCGGCGGCTGCCAGCACAACTGCTTCCTCTCCGACCCGGGCTGCGGCATCGGCCGGGACAAGGCGAACAGACTTCGGCAGGGATATCAGGCATGGCAACAGGGCCGGTGGAAAATGCGCGGCGTTTTCCACAGGCCCTGTTGCAGTTTTCAGTTTTCATCTCAGGGCTTTGCCCCGGTCCGGCTGCGCTTTTGTCTTCGGCAGGTCCGCCGTCAGCATCTGCCGGCCCTGCCTCAGAGGAAGCGGTCCAGGTACTGGTTCAGCTCCTCCAGCAGCTCCGACCAGCGGCGGC
>CAMVIC010000258.1 GCA_947167435.1 uncultured Clostridia bacterium
TTTCCGACCGCTGCGGATAAGAGGCTCAGCCTTTTTCTGCCACCGGCAGCGGCTGCGCCTCTTATCCCCCGCGGCTCTATTTTCCTTTCTCTTCTGCATGTTTTTTGACAGTCTCAAGGCCGCGTCTTCGGACGCGGCCTTGTTTCGTATCGCTGTTTACTTTTTCAGCATGTTCTTGGAGAAATAGTCCTTGGTGAGCTTTGCCACCACGCCGGAGAGCAGCACCACGGCGGTCAGGTTGGGGATTGCCATGAGGCCGTTGAGGGTGTCGGCAATGTCCCACATGAGCGTGCCGGAGCCCACCGCGCCAACGATGCAGACCAGGGAGAAGATGATTTTGTAGACCAGGAGCACCACGCTGTTGTTCCGGGTCAGATAGCCCCAGCAGTTCTCTCCGTAGTAGGCCCAGGAGAGGATGGTGGACAGGGCGAAGAACAGCAGGCTCAGCTCGATGATCTGACCGCCCAGGGTGCCGGGCAGAATGGTGTTGAAAGCGGCGGCGGCGGCAGCGCCCTTGGAGGTGAAGGCGCTCAGTCCGCCCTCCACGTCCAGAATGCCGGAGAGCAGCACGGCGAAGGCGGTGATGCTGCAGATCACGATGGTGTCGATGAACACCTCGAACACGCCCCAGATGGCCTGCTCGCAGGGCTCCTCGGAGGAGGAGGCCGCGTGGGCGATGGGGGCGGAGCCGAGGCCGGCCTCGTTGGAGAACACGCCCCGGGCGAAGCCCTGCTTCATGGCCATCATGATGGTGTAGCCGAAGAGGCCGCCGCCAACGCTCTTGAAGGAGAAGGCCCCGGCGAAGATCTGGGCAAAGACCGCGGGGATGTGGGTGATGCGCATGATGATGATCACGATGCCGGCCAGAATGTAGAACACGGACATAAAGGGAACCAGCAGGGATGTGACCTTGCCGATGCGCTTGATGCCGCCCAGGGTGACCAGGGCCACCACCACGGCAATCAGGATGCCGGAGACCAGCGGCGAGATGTGGAACAGATCGGTGAGGGCGCCGGCGATCTCGCTGCTCTGGGCGATGTTGCCGATGCCGAAGGAGGCCAGGCCCCCGAGCAGGCAGAAGATGACCGACATCCACTTCCAGTTCTTGCCGATGCCGTTTTCAATATAGTACATGGGGCCGCCGTGGTAGACGCCCTTTTCGTCCTTGACACGGTACTTCATGGCCAGGACAATCTCCGCGTACTTGGTGATCATGCCGAAGAAGGCCGCCACCCACATCCAGAACACAGCACCCGCGCCGCCGGTGAAGATGGCTCCGGTGACGCCGGCGATGTTGCCGGTGCCCACGGTGCCCGCCAGGGCGGTGCTCACCGCCTGGAAGGGGGAGATGTTGGCGCCGTGGTCCTTGTCGCTTTTGCCCTGGAACAGGGTGCCCACGGTGTTTTTCAGAATCCTGCCGAAGTGGGTCACCTGCAGCCAGTGGACCTTGACCGTCAGGAATACGCCCGTGCCCACCAGGAGCAGCAGCATCAGCGGGCCCCAGGCGAAGCTGTTGACCGCACCGTTGATTTGCTCGATTTTCGCAATAAAGCCTTCCATTTTCATCCGTCCTTTTTTCCCAGAATTGTAATTCCTGCCAATAAAAAAGAGCTGCCCCGAATGAGCAACTCCGTCAGCGCCGTCCGGCCCGGGACCACAGGTTCCATCACGGACGACGTCGCTCTGTCCTTTTGCCTGAGAGATTCAGCTTGCGCTTTGCACCTTCGGCACCCGCCAGAAACGGGATTCTCCAGAGTTCCTCCGCCTCCGGTTTCCTCATAAGAGGATTCCGAAAGCATCTTTGGTATTGAATTATGAACAAACTATATCATGCATGCATGGTAAATGCAAGTTTTTTGTGAATACGAGCCGGGATTTTGTGGATTTATACATAACGACCGGGAAAAATTCGGAGTGTTTCTGCAATATTATGCAAGCTTTATGTCCTCCGGCGCTCCGTGCCGCATACCGCGACGGCGGAGCCCAGCAGGCAGACCCCGCAGGCGACCCAGAGAACGCTGCCCACCGGCATCCGGTCCAGCATCCGGCCGCCCAGGACGTTTGCGAGCACGCTGCCCAGGGTGGTCATGGTGAAGGCCAGGCTCTGGGCCTTGGCAGAGTCCTCATGGGAGACCACGGCGCCCACGTAGGGGACGATGGCCGCCGCGTACAGGGCAAAAGAGGGGGCCTGCAGCAGGAAGGCCGCGCCCAGCAGCGTCACGTTTGGAGCGGCGGCGATGGCGGCTGCCTTGAGGGCAAAAAACAGGAAGGCCGCGCGCAGAAGAGCGGCGTGGCTCTGACGGCGAAACAGCGTGGAATAAAACAGCAGCACCGGAATCTCCACCGCGGCCATGAAGCCGTTGAGCACGCCCATGACGCCCACGTCGCCGCCCACGTTGCGGGTGATGTTGATGAGGAAATTGCAGACGATGTTGTGGGCAAAGAAAACGAGCACCGTACCCAGCAGCAGAACGCAAAAGCGGCGGTTTTTCCGGACAAACTCCGGGAGAGAAGTCCCGGCCTGCGCACCCTCGGCGGCTGCCGCGGGGCTTTCCGGCAGACGGCGGTCGAAGGCGCGGAAGGCGAAAAACTGCGCGGCGCAGATGAGCAGGGCCGCCGCGGGCAGCGCGCGCACGGAGCTGCGCTCCACCACCACGCCCAGCACCAGGCTCAGCAGCACAAAGAACAGCGAGCCCATTCCCCGGGCAAAGCCGTAATCCACCTGAGCGCCCCGATACACCGCGTCGGAATACAGCTTGAGGTTGAGGGAGTTGACGGAGCTTGCGAACATCATATAGAGAGCGAAGCCCACGCTGCTCACCGCACCCTTGACGGGAAAGCACAGCAGCAGAAGCAGCGCCGCCGCCTGGGCCGCCAGCACGAGAGGGATGAGTCTGCCGGCGGTGAGGCGCGCGTCCCGGTCGATGCGGGCGGAGAGCAGAGGCCCCAGAAAGGCGCCCAGGAGGCTTCCCGCGGCGGTGACCAGGCCCAGCTCCCCGTTGCCGTAGCCCAGGCCCTGCAGGTACACGGCGGCAAAGCTCACCGAGGTGCACCAGGTCATCCAGAAGGTGGCCTGCACGGCGGCATAGGAGGTGGTCATGGTGTTTTTCTGCTTCATGGGTCCACGTCCTTCTTTTGAAAAAGATAAAAAATGAAAATGCGGTCATGTTGTACCACAAGTCATGATCGCTGTCAAGGAGGCGCGCCTTCGGGCGCGCAGCAGGCTGCATCCCTCCTGTCGGCAAAGCCATCCGGCTTTGTCGACAG
>CAMVIC010000259.1 GCA_947167435.1 uncultured Clostridia bacterium
CCCAGAAGGTATTGTACTGCTCTTCGGTGTAGAGGTCGTTGGCCTCGTAGCCGGCGTCACCGGCGGCAAAGATCACGTTGCCGCGGGCGTCCATGCCGCTGCGGTACTCTTCCATACCCTCGATGGGCAGAGCGTAAATGGTGGAAGATCCGTCATAGGTGGGGTCAACCAGCACGTAGAAGCTGAAGATCACGTCGTCGATGGTGGCGGGCACACCGTCGGAGAAGACGATGTCGTCACGCATGGTCAGATTGTAGTCGACGGAGCCGTCGTCGTTCTGGACGACTTCCACGTTGCCCATGCCGTCGTAATGATAGCTGGTGCCGTTGTAGTCAAGATCAACACCGGCGATGCCGTCGTTGATGATGGCGCCGCCGCGGTCGGCGGCAAGCAGGCCGCCCTGGGTCAGATCAACCACTTCCATGTCGTACGCGGTGGTAGCAAAGAAGGGGCTGAACTTCTGACCGAAGGTAGAAGTCGCATAGACCAGGGTGTTGTTTTCACCGTCTGCGGCAAAAGCGACAGTGCCCAGGGACAGGACCATCACCAATGCCAGAGCGACAGCGAAAAGTTTCTTCATGTTGCTCATTGGTTTTCATTTTCCTCCTAATTTTATTTTTATTAAACGCCTCCGGCGCATAATAAACCCTTATATCGCTTCCGCCGTCACCCGGCGGCAAAGCCGGCGGCAAAGAAGCACAAAGAGCAGGCAAAACCCGTTGCCTGCAAGAAAAACCCAATCCCCGGGCAGCATCGCCGGGTGCGCAAAAAGCAGGGAGAGAAGCTTCCCGATCAGGGCAAAGGCCGGGAACATGGCGGAAAAGACCGCCGCGGCGGGCAGCCGGAAGTTTAGCCGGTCCGCAGCCCGGTGCACGAAAGGAACCTGCAAGCGCAGCGCGGTCAGCACCGCAGAGCTCAAAAGCCAGAGCGGCAGCGCCGTAAAAGCGCAGGGCAGCGCCGCGTACAGGGTTTTCATGGCGGTGCTGGGAAGAAGCAGAGCCGCCAGAAACGACAGCCAGGCCAGCGTGCACAGCAGCGCCATTCGCTTTGCGGCAGAGCGGGCAGCTCCCTTCCCTTCCGCAAACCGATAGGACTGACCGATATATTCCGTCTCGGTCCGGATTCTTCCCCGTTCGTCCACGCTGTCGATCAGCCGGTAATCCCGGGAGTATTTGTCCACCGCCATGTCAGATCTCCTCAAAGAGCCTGGACACCGGGATCTCCAGCTTGTCTGAGACCACGAACAGCGTCTCCAGCGAGATGCCTTTCACCACGGAGGAATTGTTGGCCTCAATCTGGCTGACAAAGCTGACGCTGCGGCCGATGGCCTCGGCAAACTGCTCCTGTGTCATGCCCCGCAGCTTTCGATAATATGCGATCCGCAGACCCAGCACGCGAAATCTTTCCCGGTAATTTTCTCTCATCCGACACCTCAGTCCCGACGGAGCGCACTTATGTTTGATAATAATTTTACCTTTATTTTTTGCATATTATAATAATCCGAGAGCGAATTATCTTTCGCTTACAGTGAAGTTTTTCATTTTTCCGGTGAATCCGTTTCCATAATTTCTCTTCTCTCCGCGCAAAACCGCGGCCGAACGGGCCGGAACAGAAAATCCCCGGGCGCAATCTGCGGACATTTCTGTCTCAAACTGCGTCCGGGGATTCGGTTTTCCATGCATCCGCGCGAAATGCCGACGCTAAGTGGCGAGAATTTCCTTCAGCGTCAGGTCACGGCCGGTCAGAGGCGCCAGCTTCCTGCTGCGGCAGAAGGGGCAGCTTAAATCGTTCAGGTCAGCGGGAAACTCCTCCCCGCAGTCCATGCAGGCGGCGGTACCGGTCAGCTCCTCCACCACAAACTCGGCTTCCTGCAGCTCGGTGCCGTCGGTGACGGCCACCCAGCAGTCGGCCAGATAGTCGGGCATGACGCCGCTGAGGGTGCCCACCTCCACGGTGATCCGCTGAACCTGGCTGATCTCCTCGTCCTTCATGATGCCGCGCACCATCTTCAGCATGGCATCACAGATTCCCAGCTCGTGCATTACTTGCTTACCGTCCGCTTGACGATGCCGCCGGTCTTTTTGACCAGGTTCGCCGCGGCCTTGATGGGCATGGTCTCGAAGGAGCCTGCGTGCCAGTCGCGCACCTTGCGCAGATGGATGGCGTCAAACTTGCAGCGGGTGGTGCAGATGCCGCAGCCGATGCACAGGTATTCGTCCACCTTGGTGGCGCCGCAGCCCAGGCAGCGGGCGGTCTCCTTGCGCACCTGTTCCTCTGTGAAGGTGACGCGGGCGTCGGAGAAGGTTTTGGCCTTTTCCTTATTATACCCGTGTACCTGGCGGCGCTCGGTATCGAAGCCGCCCACGGTAATCTGGGCATGCTCCTTGTCCAGGGCTCGGTAGACGCGCCGGTCGCGGCCCATGGTCAGAGTCTGGCCGGGGTGGACGTAGCGGTGCAGGGAAATGGCAGCCTCCTTGCCGGCGGCAATGGCGTTGATGGCAAAGCTGGGGCCGGTGTACACGTCGCCGCCCACGAAGATATCCGGCTCGCCGGACTGATAGGTCAGGCTGTCCGCCTCGGCGGTGCCCTTCTTCGTGGTTCTGAGCGCTCCCAGGTCCAGGCTGCCCCAGTCCACTCTCTGGCCGATGGCGCCGATGACGGTGTCCACCTCCAGGGTCTCGTATACGCCGGTGCCCACGGGCGTGCGGCGGCCCTTCTCGTCGGGCTCGCCCAGCTCCATGACTTCCACCTTCAATCCGCAGACCTTGCCGTCCCTGCCCAGAATCTCCACAGGGTTGCTCAGGAACCGGAACTGCACGCCTTCCTCCATGGCTTCAGCCGCTTCCTCCGGGTCGGCGGGCATCTCCGCCTGAGAGCGGCGGTATACAACGTAAGTCTCCTCCGCGCCCAGACGCACCGCCGTGCGGCACACGTCCATGGCCACGTTGCCCGCGCCGATGATGGCGCAGCGTCGGCCGATCTCCGGCAGTCTCCCCAGATTCACGTCCCGCAGGAAGTCAACGCCTCCCCAGACGCCCTGGAGCTCCTCGCCGGGCACGCCGATGGGGGCGGATTTCTGGGCGCCGATGGCCAGATAAAAGCCCTTGTAGCCCTGCTCGCGCAGCTGTGCGATGGTCACGTCCCTGCCGACTTCCACGCCGCACTTGAACTCGACGCCCATCTCGCGGATGATGTCGATCTCCGCGCTGAGCACGTCC
>CAMVIC010000260.1 GCA_947167435.1 uncultured Clostridia bacterium
CCCTTCTCTCAGGAGGAACGCCATGAAACTGACCGAGCGGGAAGAACAGAAGCGGCAGGCTCACAATCTGCTGTACGCCCCCCTGCAGGAGGAGCCCATCGACCTGGACCAGATCTTTCAGGTCATGGTGGAGAGCCTTCGCTACCACTATGCGGGCTATGAGCAGAAAAGGCGCTATTTCACCCCAAGTGAATACCGCACCTATATTCTCTCCCGGCACCGTTACAACACCCTCACCTTCCGGATGCTCGCCCGCTCGCTCCACCAGTTTGCGGCGGACATGCACGACCGGAACCTGCGCTTTTCCTGCGATGACTGGATCGACTACCGGAACACCGACGTGCGCTTTCGCGTCCGCGCCCAGGAGGACTGCCTCTGGGTCACGGAGGCGGCAGCGGAGACCGGTCTTGTGCCCGGGGACAAGATCCTGACGGTCAACCGCATGACGCCGGAGCAGATCCGCCATTACCTGCGCTATAACAGCTTTTACAGCCGTGTACCCGAGCGGGAGCTCTGGGGCGGCTATCTGCGGATGGCGGACGATGTGGAAGTGGAGCACGCCGACGGCAGCCGGGAAACCCGGACGCTTCAGCAGTTCGAGCCGGAAGAACGAGAGTGGCCCATTCTCTTTTCCTCACCCGCGGCTGGCGTCGTCTGTCTCCGCATGGAGCGGATGGACAGTGCCGCCATGGCGCAGCTGCTGGAAGCCCACGAGGCCGAAATCGCAGGCTGCCGGAAGCTGATTCTGGATCTCCGCCGCTGCGTAGGCGGGGACGAGGAGGCTTGCTGGCCCCTGCTCCCCTATCTGGTGGATCGGCCGCGCATGCTCAGTGAGCTGCTGGCGGACGAGGGGCGCTACGTCAACTGCAGCACCGTCAACTGCGAGCTTCGCTACCGCATCCTCAGCGACGCGCGGGATGGCGCAGGCGATGCGGAGCAGCGGGCGCTGCTGGACGATGAGCGCCGCTTCTACCTGGAAAACTACGGCAGAGGCCTGGTCTACCGGGAGGCGCTGCCCCTGGACGATGTGGTAATCAAGCCGGCCCCCTCAGCGCCGGCGCGGATTGTCCTGCTGACGGATACCTTCTGCGAACACGAGGGCGAGCAGTTTGCGGCCATGTGCCGGCGCTGCGGTGAAAAAGTTTTTACGCTGGGCCGTCCCACCATGGGTACCCTGGACTATTTTGATCCGATTACCGTGGTGCTGAACGGGCATATGCGGCTTTCCTATCCCATTGCCATGACAAAGGCGGCCTTTGAAGGCCGCGGCATAGCGGAGAAGGGGTTGCCTGTGGACCGGTATCTTCCCTGGTCCCCTGAGGAAATCGAGCAGGATCTGTTGCTTCAGCAAGCGCTTTTGCTGAACTGATCTATACTGCCGCCCATCCGGGGCAGGCACACTCCTCTCTTTTGGTCCGGAGCGCAGCATCTGCGCTTCGGATTTTCCGTTCTTTCCATTTTTTCACTCATCATTTTCAAATACTACAAAAAAGTTTCAAAAAACTTGACAATGTGCTATGCCTATGATAAAGTGATAGTTGGAATGGTTTACTATCTGTTTAACAACACATTCTTTGCATAACGCTGCAGGAAAGGAGCGCATATCCATGAAGAAGGAATACAATCCTCTGGAGATGGAAGTCATTGTCTTTGAGCAGGCAGACGTTCTCACCGCTTCCGGCGTGGAGAAGGAGCCGGCCCCCACCGTAATCAACTGATTTACAGAAAGAACGCAACAGCGGCAGGCAGCCCACACTGCCTGCCGCTGTTGCTTGGAGAAAAGTCTATGACCGGGGTTTATCGTTTTGCCGATCTGAATATCCGGATTTGTTCGCTGCATGAGGCAGTCCATTCCTATTGCCGCGACTACCGGGTGGAGGCCGCACCGGATTTCACGGTGGAAACCGGAGAATCGGATCTGGAGCTGGAGCGAAAGCTCTCCGCCCGGGAAGACGCCGCAGAGGGGCGGCCCGCCCGCAGCTACTCTGACGGCTACCTGGAGCAGCTGGCAGTGTACCGCAGAATCGCCGAGCAGATGCCCGCGTACAACCGTTTTCTTTTCCACGGCTCCGTGATTGCGGTGGACGGCGCCGCCTATCTCTTTACCGCCCCCAGCGGCACCGGTAAATCCACACACACCCGTCTCTGGCGGGAGCTTCTGGGCGAGCGCGCCATTATGATCAACGACGACAAACCCCTGCTACATGTAACAGGCAGCGGTGTTCTTGCCTATGGTACGCCCTACGACGGCAAGCACCGTCTCAGCAGCAATCAATGCGTCCCGCTGAAGGCCATCTGTCTGTTGGAGCGCTCTGCCGTAAATCGGATCCGTCCTGTGTCGCGGGAAGAGGCCTATCCCCGGCTGCTTCAGCAGACCTATCGGCCGCAGGAGCGGGATGCGCTTGTGAAAACGCTCACGCTGCTCGACCGCGCGGCAGGGACTGTGCGGCTGTATCAAATGGGCTGCAATATGGACCCCGAGGCGGCCCGACTGGCATACAACACCATGAAAGGATGAGTTTTCATGAAGCTGAGAAAGGAATTTATCGTCCACAATACCGGCAGGGAGTCTATGCTGGTTCCCACGGCCGGCGCCGCGTTTTACGGCGTGGTCCGGGGCAACGAGACCTTGGGAGCCATTCTGACCCTGCTGGACCGGGATCGCAGCGAAGAGGAACTGGTGCAGGAGATGGTGCGGCAATATGACGCGCCGGCGGAATCAATCGCCCGGGACGTACACAGGGTGCTTGCGGATCTGCGAAAGATCGGCGCTCTGGACGAATGAATCTGTCCCCATACGCGGATAGAATCAGGATCTGCCGCAGCTCCGTCCTGAACGGTCGGAAGTCGGCTCTTGATAACATATGAAGATCAACAACAAAGTATTGAAATGGCTGTATACGGTTCCCGGCGGAAAGCGGCGCTATGTGCTGGCGCTCATTCTGGTGCAGGCACTTGTGGGCACAACCGGCGCCGTATTCGCCCTTCTGCTGCGCGGTGTGGTCGACTGCGCTGTGGCCGGAGACGGCGACGGTTTCCGGCGTTATCTGCTGCTGGCCGTTCTTCTGGTCACCGCGCAGATTTCGCTGCGGGCAGTGATCCGCTGGCTGAGCGAGCTGAGCCGCTCCGCGATTGAAAACCTGTTTAAGATACGGCTGTTGGACCGGCTGCTGCGGAAAAGCTATGCCTCCGTCAGTGCGGTGCA
>CAMVIC010000261.1 GCA_947167435.1 uncultured Clostridia bacterium
GCAGCGCCACAGTTGGCAGTTGCATAGTTGATGCCAATGCCCTGGATGGCACGTGCATCATAGGCGGGGATCTCCTGCTTCTTGACACTCATGGAGTACTCGGGATGACCGTAGTGCTCGCAAAGACGGGCAGAGCCGGAGGACATGAGCCATGCCAGATCGCTTTCCGGATCGCCCATGCGCTTGGTCCACTCAATCAGCGCTTTCTTGCTGCCCCACTCCAGGGGAACGCCGTCACATTCCTCTTCTTTGATGTAGCCGCGCTGATAGAGCTCCATAGCCGCAGCAATGGTGCAGGGCACGCCGATGGCATCCAGGCCGTATTCATTGCAGAGACGGTTGGCCTCATCAATGGTGTACAGATCATCATTTCCGCAGTCACTGCCATAGGCCCACAGAGGCTCATACTCGGGGCCGCCGACGATTTTATCATCGTGCTTAATGATACGGCCGCAGGCGATCGGGCAGCGGAAGCAGGCACCCGGGCGTTCCAGATATTTCTCTGCCAGGGTCTCACCGGAGAAGTTGTCGGCCGTCGGGCAATAGCTCTCCTGCCAGTTCTTTGTCGGGAGGGCGCCGACGCTGTTGATGACATTGACCAGAGAAGCAGTACCGAGTGCACGCAGACCCTCGCCGGTGAGAGGGTTCGCCTTGATGATCTCCAAACACTTTTTATTTGCCTCTTTCAGTGCATCAACATCCGCAATGTTGTCGAGCATCTTACGGGAAGCTTTGACGACGATGGCTTTCAGCTTCTTGCTCCCCATAACAGCACCTGTGCCGGAACGACCGGCTGCACGGTCCTTGTCATTCATGACGGCGGCGAGCAAAACCTGCTTTTCACCGGCAGGGCCGATGTTCAGAACGGAAGCATCTGCACCGTGCTTCTCTTTCAGTCTGTCATCAATCTCTTCGCTCAGAACACCGAGATACTCTCTGGCATCGAGGATTTCGATCTTGTCATCTTCGATGTTCAGATAGCACCAGTCGGGAGCCACCCCTTCCACAATCAGGGCATCCCAGCCGGCAAACTTCAGCTTGGCACCCCAGATGCCGCCGGAGTTGGCACAGGCGATCATGCCGGTCAGAGGAGACTTTGTGACGACCATATAACGGCCGGAGGACGGGGAATTGGAGCCGGTCATGGGGCCGGTGATGTAAACGAGCTTGTTGTCCGGGGACAGGGGGTCCACCGTCGCAACACCCTCATCATAGAGGATCTTGGTGCCGAGGCCGCGGCCGCCGATAAACTTCTTCGCCGTCTCCAGAGCCAGCGGCTCGACCTTGATCTCGCCGGTGGTCAGGTTGATGCGGGCAATTTTTTCATAATAAGCGTTGCTCATGCAATTACCTCCTGTATCGTCTTGTTTTATCTATTATCTGTTCCTCATCCGAGTTTCTGTTTACCCTGAGCTTATTATATTGGTTCCGCCCTCCCGTGCCAAGCATTTGGCGCCTTTTTCGCGCGAACCGATATGAAACGGGACATATCGGACGGGAGGGGGCGGCACGGCTTGTGCGAAACGATGCGAAACCGCACGAACCGGCACATAAGTTCCCCATCGCCCGCCCTTGTACAAGCCGCGCAAAGCCGCTATAATTAGTAAAGAAATCTGAATGAGCTTGCGGAGGGTTTTGGTATGCCGCAGAACAAATCACTCTCAACCCAGGAGGTCGCGGAGATCCTCCATGTGAGCAAATCCACAATCTACGAGCTGATCCGCCGGGGCGAGATCAACTCCTACAAGGTCGGGCGCAAGGTCCGCTTCACCCAGGACGACGTGGACGCCTACATCGCCCGCTCCCGGCATGAGCAGAGCGTCCAGCCGGTGCGGCGGGTGGAGGTCAGCAGCGAGCTGCTCTCCCCTGCCCTCGCAGGCGAGCGGCCCTTTGTGATCTCCGGCCAGGACGTGGTGCTGGACATTCTGAGCAATTACCTGCACCAGAAGGACGTGGCGGCGGACCGCTGCTATCTCAGCAGCTTCGAGGGCCTGCTGGCCCTGTACGAGAAAAAGGTGGACGCGGCGGCCTGCCATCTGTACGCAGTGGACGAGAAGAGCTTCAACGTCCCCTACGTCCGGCGGCTGATGCCGGGGGTAAAGGCGGTTCTCATCAACGTGTCCTACCGCAGGCAGGGCTTTTACGTGGCGGCGGGCAACCCCAAGGAGATCCGCGGCTGGCGGGACCTGGCCCGGCGGGACGTCTCCATCCTCAACCGCCGGGCGGGCTCCAGCGCCCGCATCCTGCTGGACGGGCAGCTGATGCGCATGGACCTGGACCCGGGGCAGATCCGGGGCTATGAGCGGGAGATGAAATCCCATCTGACCATGGCCGCCGCCATTGCCGACGGGGAGGCGGACCTTGCCGTCGGCACCGAACGCATCTCCCGGCAGATCGAGGGGCTGGACTTCATCCCCCTGCTGGAGGAGCGCTATGACCTGGTGCTGCGCCGGGACGCCATGGGCACCCCGGCCGCCGAGGCGATTCTGGAGATTCTGCGCTCACCGGCCTTCCGGAAGGAAATCCGCCACTTCACGGGAAACGACTACCGGGACATGGGCAAGATCATCGCGGAGGTGTAAGGATGCTTGAGGTAAAAACCCCGGAGGAGGTCCTCCGGCTGATCGAAAAGGAATTCCGGCCCCTGGGCCGGACAGAGACCGTTCCCCTCTCCCGCGCCCGGGGCCGGGTGCTGGCCGAGACGGTCACGGCCCGGGAATACGTGCCGGACTTTGACCGCTCCACGGTGGACGGCTATGCCTGCCGGGCATCCGACACCTTCGGCGGCTCCGAGGCGATCCCGGCGATTCTGAACCTTGCAGGCGAGGTGCTGATGGGCCAGGGCGCGGACTTCACCCTCCCCCGGGACAGCTGCGTCTGCATCCCCACCGGCGGCGCCATCCCAAAGGGCGCGGACTGCGCGGTGATGCTGGAATACACCGAGGATTTCGGGGACGGCACCGTGGGCATTCTGAAGCCGGGCACTCCGGGCATGAACCTGATCTTCCGGGGCGACGACGTGTTCCCCGGGAAGGAGATTCTCCCCGCCGGGCGGGTGCTGTCGGCGCCGGACGTGGGCACTCTGGCCGCCGTGGGAATGACGGCGGTGAAGGTTTCCTGCCGGCTGAAGGTGGGCGTGCTCTCCACCGGGGACGAGCTGGTGCCTCCCGACCGGACGCCGGGCCCCGGGCAGGTGCGGG
>CAMVIC010000262.1 GCA_947167435.1 uncultured Clostridia bacterium
ACGCAGTGCATCGCCGAGCTTTCTCAAAGCATTGGCGTCTCCCTGCGTCTTCGCGGTTACCACGTGCAGCCCGCCGATTTCCCTGGCGGACTTCAGGATGGCGTCCGCACCGCCGGCAGACTCCTTGTCCTTGTACTGCTGAATCAGGCGGCGCGCTTCCTTCAGCTCTACCGTCTGCTGCTCCACCCTGGCCAGGGCATCGCCGCTGCTGGCCTTGAACACGGCGCCGATGGCATCCAGCATCTCAATATCGCTGTGCAGCCGCTCCAGCGTACGCAGGCCGGTTGTGGCCTCGATACGCCGGACGCCGGAGGCAACGGAGCCCTCGGAGGAGATGTGGAAGGCGCCTGCCTTCGCGGTATTGTCCAGATGGGTGCCGCCGCAAAGCTCCACGCTGTAGCCGCCCATGTTGACCACACGCACCACGTCGCCGTACTTCTCGCCGAAGAGCGCGGTTGCGCCGCACTTTCTGGCCTCGTCGATGGGCATCTCCTTTACCTCAACCGGGTAACCGGCCAGGATCGCCTCGTTCACCGCGTTCTCAACCTGCCGCAGCTGCTCGGCCGTGACCGCGGAGAAATGGGTAAAGTCAAAGCGAAGGAAGTCCGGCTCTACCAGAGACCCGGCCTGATGCACATGCTCGCCCAGCACATCCCGCAGGGCCTTCTGCAGCAGATGGGTCGCGCTGTGGGCGCGGGCAATGGCGGCGCGGCGGGAAGCGCAGTAAGAGCTGCTCACGCTGTCGCCCACCTTCAGATCGCCGCTCTCCAGCTTTCCGTAGTGCATGAACTTGCCGCCCTTGTTCTTTTGCACGTCCGTGACCCGGAAGCAGGCCGAATCGTTCTCGATTTTGCCGTGATCGCCGACCTGGCCGCCCATCTCCGCGTACAGAACAGTCTGGTCCAGAACCAGGATCGCCTCGGTACCGGCAGCGATCTCATCCCGGAACTCCCCGTCCGCCACAATGGCCAGCACCTTTGCGTCGGCTCTGTCTCTGTCATAGCCCAGGAAGACCGTCTCCGGCATTTCCTTGCCGAACTCAATCCCGGCCCAGCCCAGGTCGCCCAGCGCTTCACGGGCCTTTCTGGCGCGAACGCGCTGCTCTTCCATCAGCTGACGGAAGCCGTCCTCGTCCACGCTCATGCCCTCGTCGGCACACATCTCCACCGTCAGATCCACCGGGAAGCCATAGGTATCGTAGAGCTTGAAGGCGTCGGCGCCGGAGAACACGCTCTCCCCTTTCGCCTTATGGGCGTCCAGAAGCTCGGCGAAGATCTTCATGCCGGCGTCGATGGTCCTGGCGAAATTCTCTTCCTCGGTCTTGATGACCCGGGTGATATAGGCCTGCTTTTCCCGAAGCTCGGGATACTGACACTCGTTTTCCTGTACGACGGTCTCCACGATTTTATACAGGAAGGGCTCGTTGACGCCCAGCAGCTTCCCATGGCGGGCAGCCCGGCGCAGCAGACGGCGAAGCACATAGCCGCGCCCCTCGTTGGAGGGCAGCACGCCGTCGCAGATCATAAAGACGCCGCTGCGGATGTGGTCGGTAATGACGCGCAGGGACACGTCCATCTTGTGGCTTTTGCCGTAATAGGCGCCGGTGATGTCGCTGACCTTGTGGGTGATGTTCATCACCGTGTCCACGTCGAAGAGAGAATCCACGCCCTGGCAGACCACTGCCAGCCGCTCCAGGCCCATGCCGGTGTCGATATTCTTCTGCACAAGCTCTGTATAGTGGCCCTCTCCGTCGTTGTCAAACTGGGAGAACACGTTGTTCCAGACCTCAATATAGCGGTCGCAGTCGCAGCCGACGGTGCAGCCGGGCTTGCCGCAGCCGAACTGTTCCCCGCGGTCATAATAGATTTCCGAGCAGGGGCCGCAGGGGCCGGCGCCGTGCTCCCAGAAGTTGTCCTCTTTTCCGAAGCGGAAGATGCGCTCGGCCGGAATGCCGATCTCCTTGTTCCAGATTTCCCAGGCTTCGTCGTCGTCCTGATAGACGGAGGGATACAGCCGCTCCGGATCAAGGCCCACCCACTCGGGCGAGGTCAGGAATTCCCAGCTCCAGGCAATGGCCTCGTGCTTGAAATAATCGCCGAAGGAGAAGTTGCCCAGCATTTCAAAATAAGTGCCGTGTCTGGCGGTTTTGCCGATGTTTTCAATATCGCCGGTGCGGATGCACTTCTGGCAGGTGCACACCCGCTTGCGGGGCGGCTCCTTCTCACCCTTGAAATAGGGCTTCATGGGCGCCATGCCGGAATTGATCAGCAAAAGGCTGGCGTCATTCTGCGGAATCAGCGAAAAGCTGGGCAGCCGCAGATGGCCCTTTGTCTCAAAAAAGCGCAGAAACATCTCGCGCAGTTCGTTCAGTCCGTAATTCTTCATGCTGGTTTTCCTCCGAAAGTGTAAAAAAATAGACCTTCGCCCCGTGCAGGGGCGAAGGTAAATTCGCGGTACCACCCTGATTCGCCGCATGGCGGCATCTCAAGCTGTCTATAACGCAGATCTGCGCCCCGGTTTTCCGGGGAGGCTCGGAAGTGGCTGTCGGTTTGGGGCATGGAGACTTTCACCTGCCGTCTCCTCTCTGCAAAGCCCTGTGTGCCGACTCTTTTCGTCAACGCCGTTTCTTATCTTGGCTTAGTTTACCCATCCGCGGCGCTTTTGTCAAGTATTTCCTTGGCGTAATTCCTTAACGCCGTTTCCGCACAATCGCATACGCGGGGGCTGCCGCGGGCAGCCGCATCCGGAATTCCATCATGGCGCGGCGGGTATCCGCAAGTTCCTCCCCGTCCATGTCGCGCAGCTCCTCCGCGCGGAAACGGAGCGGTTCCCGGTCCGGAAGCAAAAGCTCCAGGGTGTCGCCCCGGGTAAACTTGTTTCGCTGGGTGAGCACGGCGCTGCCGTCTTCCCCGCAGTGCTCCACCACGGCGACCACGTCGGCAGCGGATGTGTACATGGAGTCCGGGTAATACTGCCCGGGCTCTCCGAAATAAAAGCCGGTGCTGTACGGACGATGACTGAGCATATTCGTCTCCTCCACCCAGCAGGGGTCCGGAGCTTCTCCCCGGGCTGCCGCGTCCAGGGCATGGCGATAGGCGTTGGTCACGACCGCCGTATAATAGGCGGATTTCATTCGCCCCTCGATTTTAAAGCTGCAGATTCCCGCATCGATCAGCTCCGGAAGATGTTCGATCATGCAC
>CAMVIC010000263.1 GCA_947167435.1 uncultured Clostridia bacterium
AACGAAGTATGGTGCAGATTCTGCCCGAAGGACTGTCTGATTTCTATTCGGGGATCGTATTATCAGCCGTGGCGGGCGATCAGAGCCTGCAGCTCGCTGAGCAGCTCTTCCACGGAGTGACCGCTGACGCGGCTGGCGTCCCGGACGGTGTTTTTCCGCATCAGGAGCTTGCCGGCGGCGGTGTTCATGATGGAAAAGCGGCTGTCCAGTTTCGGCAGCTCCTCGGACAGCCAGGGATACTGCTGCAGGATATCGCTCAGGCGGGTATCGGCGTTGATTTCCATGGGATTGTTCCTCCTTTATAAGTTGAAGAGATTGAGAAGGCGGCGGACAAGCTCCGGCCGGGTCCTCAGGAAGGCGAAGAGATACAGGTGCCCCGGATAGAACACGTAGAAAAACCATTTGCTGAAGGCGCCGCCCCGGCCCTTCTGCCCGTTGTAGCACAGCAGCAGGGGAATGGCCAGCAGCGTCGCCAGCTGCACCAGGTTGTACTTCCAGTTGGGGAAGCGCTCCAGCAGCTGCCGCAGCTCCGGCAGCGGGTATTGGGCCAGCAGCGCGGGCAGACCGCCCGGGAGAAAGTTGCCCCAGGATTCCAGGATGGACTCTGCGGTGAAGCCCAGCGCCACCAGGATGAAGAGGGCGAACTGTCTGCCCGGCTTTCCCCGGAAGAGATGGAAGCCCAGCACCCAAAGCGGCGCCACCACGGTCCAGTCCCCGAAATGGCACAGCACGATCAGCCCCAGTACCGCCGGGTATTTCAGCCAGGGGTTTTCAATCCCCTCCCAGGCGCACAGCATCAGAAAGCTGAGGAAGAGGGTGTACAGCATGCTCAGGTCCTCCCCCAGCCAGACCCCGTGAAAGGCCATGGAGTATGCCGGCTGGGCAATCAGCGCGAAGATGCCGAGGCGCAGCAGATACTTCTTCTTGGAGGAGGTATAGTGAAAGCCCTCCGCCAGGAAGTAGCACATGATGGGGGCGGTAAGCCGGCCGAAAATGCGGCAGAACAGCCCGAAGGGCGTGCGGATGGGGATGAAGATATAACCCAGATGGTCAAAAAGCATGGCCACCGCGGCCAGCATTTTCAGTTGATTTCGGTTCATAACGGCGCTCCGAGGTTTTGACAGAATGGGGTACTGCTCTAATATAACCGATCCCGCGGCTTTTTTCAACAAAAAAGAAACTTGCCACCTGCTGCCGATTCGGTTATAATAGACAGCAGCGACAAACCCTGTACGGAAAAACAAACGGAAACGGAGTGATTTTGTTATGGAAAAGGCAAAGGAGCTGGCGCTGCGGCTGGCCGCCGCCAGAAGCCGCCTGCTGGCCATCGACGCCGTGCACGAGGCAAAGGCCGGTCACCCGGGCGGCTCCCTGTCCTGCATGGACGCGATGACCGCCCTGTATTTTGACGAGATGAACATTGACCCGGCCAATCCCCACTGGGAGGACCGGGACCGCTTTGTGCTCTCCAAGGGCCACTGCGCCCCCGCGCTGTACGCAACGCTTGCCCAGCGGGGCTTCTTCCCGGAGAAGGAGCTGAAGCTGCTGCGCTCCATCAAGGGGCACATGTCCGGCCACCCGGATATGAACCACGTGCCCGGCGTGGACATGTCCACCGGCTCTCTGGGCCAGGGACTGAGTGCCGCCGTGGGCATGGCCATCGCCGCCCGGCTGAAGGGCAAGAGCTATCGCACCTATGTGATCTGCGGCGACGGCGAGCTGGCCGAGGGGCAGATCTGGGAGGCACTGATGGCCGGCGCCAAGTGGAAGCTGGACAATCTCTGCGTATTCGTGGACGTAAACGGCCTGCAGATCGACGGGCCCACCGCCGAGGTCATGCCCACCGAGCCTCTGGACAAAAAGCTGGAAGCCTTCAACTGGAACGTGCTGAAGATTGACGGCCACGACTTCGACGCCATCCTGGGCGCCCTGGCGGAGGCAAAGGCCTGCAAGGGCAAGCCCACGGTCATCCTGATGAAGACCACCAAGGGCAAGGGCGTCTCCTTCATGGAAAATCAGGTGGGCTGGCACGGCAAGGCCCCCAATGACGAGCAGTTTGCCCAGGCCAAGGAAGAGCTGGAGGCCGCGATTGCGGCCCTGGAACAGGAGGTGCGGTAAGATGGCCGGAAAGATCGCAACACGCAACGCCTACGGTGAGGCGCTGGTAGAGCTGGCGGAGAAGTATCCGGAGCTGGTGGTTCTGGACGCGGACCTTGCCAACGCCACCATGACCAAGTTTTTCGCCGCCGCCTATCCCGAACGCTTCTTTGACTGCGGCATCGCCGAGGCCAACATGACCGGCATCGCCGCCGGCATGGCCGCCGCCGGGCTCAAGCCCTTTACGGACACCTTCGCGGTCTTCGCCGCGGGCCGGGCCTTCGAGCAGGTGAGAAACTCCATCGCCTATCCCCACCTGAACGTGAAGGTGGTGGGCTCCCACGGCGGCGTGTCCGTGGGCGAGGACGGCGCCACCCATCAGAGCATCGAGGACCTGGCGCTGATGCGCTCCCTGCCGGGCATGGTGGTCTGCTGCCCCTGTGACGGCTATGAGATGCGCAAGGCCGTAGAGGCCCTGCTGGAGTATGAGGGCCCCGCCTATCTGCGTCTGGGCCGCCCCGCGGTGGACATCGTCACCGACGAGATCGAGGGCTACGAGTTCAAGCTGGGCAAGGGCGCGCTGCTGCGCGACGGCAGCGACGTGACCGTGATCGCCACGGGCCTTCTCGTGCAGCCCACCCTGAAGGCTGCGGAAGCCCTGGCGGCGGAGGGAATCTCCGTCCGGGTTATCGACATGCACACCATCAAGCCCCTGGACGAGGAGCTGGTGCTGAAGGCCGCGCAGGAGACCGGCTGCATCGTCACCGCCGAGGAGCACTCGGTGATCGGCGGCCTGGGCGGCGCCGTGGCGGAATATCTCAGCGGGGTCTGCCCCGTGCCGGTGGTCCGGCTGGGCGTGCCCGACGAGTTCGGCCGCAGCGGCACCTACAGCGCGGTGCTGGATTACTTCCACCTGAACGCCGAGGGCGTGACCGAAAAGGTCAGAGAGGCACTGAAGCTGAAAAAGTAAAATAGCAACAACCGGAACAACCGGGGCTGCGGCTTGTCCGCGGCCCCGCTTCAGCTTGTCAAAAAAGCCCTTCAGGCCTTTTTGACTGCGCTTCAGCCGCCACATTTTTTGTGAATCCGTATAT
>CAMVIC010000264.1 GCA_947167435.1 uncultured Clostridia bacterium
GACCAGGCGAAAAACTCTGCGAGGCCTCTTGGATTTGGATTTGTCTACAGTCTGAAGCACCCGCCGGATGGCGGGTGCTTTTCTTTTTCCGGTCCGCGTATACCGCGGAGTTTCCGGGCTGATGCCTCTGTTTGCATTATACCGTCTGTCATGATAAACTGAATATCACAGAATCTGCTTTGCGCAGATATCACGCATTTACAAAACCGGGGGTGAAACTGTGTATAAAAAAATCCTGTGCGCTCTTTCCGGCATCGTCATCGGCATCAGCGTCTTTTTCCCGTACATGTCGGCAAGCTTCCTCGGCACCACTCTGTCCATCAGCCTGATGGATACGAAAAACCGCGCTGTTTACATCGTCATCGCGCTCGCCGTGATTGCAGTTGTGTTCAGTTTGATCGGCAAATACGTCCTGTCCGCGCTCGCGGGGCTTGTTTCCCTGGTTTTTTTCTTTGTCGTCAATTCCCGGATTACCTCTTCCACGGGCAGCTTTGCGTCGCTGGCAAAATCCGTCCTGCATCACGGCCCCGGCTATTACATGCTTCTGATCGGCTCAATCGCTCTGATCGTCTTTTCCCTTCTGGGGATCATCGAAGGCATGCAGCGCCCGGCTTCCGCCGACGATTCCTCCGTGTAAACCAATGCGCCGGAGGGCGGGAATGAAACGCGACCCGTTTGCGCGTGCTTTCCGTTCCCCTCTCCACAGCATCGCCCCGGACCTGCCGATAACGGCAGGTCCGGGGCGATGCTTTTTTGCCGGACTGATTATTTGCCGGCGCAGCCGGCAGAAACCGGCCGCACCGTATGCGTAAGACTCACTTGCGGATGTTGCAGGTAAACTCCACGCCGTCAATGCTGACGGTCATGGCCAGGGGCTTTTCGCTTTGCACCACATAGTTCGGCAGCGTGCAGCCGAAAATGAAGTGGCCCGCATACAGGGGATCAATGTCGTAGCGGTCACTCTCGTCCATACCGTAGCCGTCGCCGCCGCTCTTTTCAGACTGGAAAAACCAGCCCTCATACTCATACTCTCCGTCGAACATCACACTGACCGTGCACTCCGCGGCAAAGGTCCGGGCTTTGGGGGCCGTGTTGACGATATCCGCGTACAGCACGGCATAGTCCGCCTCGGTGCCGGAGCGGTTGACCGAGGTGTCTTTCATGCCTTTCTCCCAGAGATAGAATTTGTCCCGGAACTGGAAGTCGGTGAGGGTGAGCAGGCCAAAATCCTCGATCTCCGCCTCCCGGTTCAGCTTCAGGTCGCTCAGGTCCGCCTCTTCCTTCTCCTCGGGCGGATTCACACGCCTGACGGTCAGGTCGGCGCAGGCAGCGCCGCATAGAGAAGCCAGAACCGAAAGCACAAGCAGAAAACACAGTATTTTCTTCATGGGGTTTCTCCTTTCCTGCTGCTTGCCGCAGTGGTTTTACGCAGATTTTCCGGGCAGGGGCATCTTCTCGGCCACCTGTCCCGGTTTTCCGTCACGCCTGAAAGAAGCGGTACTCGGCCCAGCGGTGATAGTGCTCTCCCACGCGCAGGGTGGTGTCCGGGAAATCCGGGCGATTGGGGCTGTCCGGGAAGGATTCCGGCTCCAGAGCAAGGCCTTCGTTCTTTTCGAAGGGTGCCTTCAGGTGAAGGCCGGTGTAAACCTGCAGGGCGGGCAGGTCCGTCACCAGGTCCATGCCGACGCTGCCCCGCTTCATGGTGCAGGCCGGCTCCCCGTCCAGCACGAAGCAGTGGTCATAGTCCTGTTCCACCCGGCGCAGCTTCCGGAAGTCAAAGGCCGTGTCCGCCACCGGCGTCTGCTCCGTGGGGATCAGTCCCTCATCCACTGCCAGATACCGGGAGGCGTTCACGTACAGCTCTGCGTCCAGGACGCTGCCGCTGCCGCCCAGGGTGAAATACATGTGGTTTGTGGGAGCGTAGACCGTATCCCTGTCGGTCTCTCCCTCAAAGTCGATGCGAAGCGTGGTGCCCTTGACGGTGTATGTGACCACCGCGCGCAGATTGCCGGGGAAGCCGTTCTCTCCGTCCGGAGACACCAGGGAAAAGCGCACGCCGTTTTCCAGCACTTCGCTCCCCCAGCGCTGCTTGTCGAAAGCGTTGGGGCCGCTGTGCAGAATGTTCTTTCCCTCGTTTGCGGTAAGGCGATACTCCACGCCGTCCAGGGTGAAGGCCGCGCCGCCGATGCGGTTTGCGTAGCGGCCGCAGGTGGCGCCCAGCTTGCCGCCTTTGCTCAGATAATCGTCCGCGTTGTCATAGCCCAGGATCATCTCCCGCCCGTCAAAGCGGATGCTCACCGCCGTGGCGCCCAGGTCCGTTACGGAAGCGCTGAAATCGCCCTCGGTGATTGTGAAAAGAGTATAGCCGTTGAAGTCGCGTTTTGTAACCATGTTGACTGCCTCCTGCCATTACATTGCCTATGTATTTTACACCCGGATGCCATTTTTTGCAATTCTTGGCAGCAAAACTCTTGTATTGCGGGGATGAACATGCTATAATTCGGCAAAGCACACAAGGGTTCAAAACGCCAATTGTGCAGGATATACAAGCAACCGCAACAGATTTGAATGGAACAAGGAGGTTTTTCATGCTTACCAACGAGTATCTGAAGAGAGTTTACGCTGATGTGGAAAAACGCGACGCCCACGAGCCGGAATTTCTCCAGGCCGTGCGCGAGGTTTTCGAGTCTCTGGAGCTGGTCATCGACAAGCACCCCGAATGGGAGAAGGCCGCGCTGATCGAGCGCTTTGTTGAGCCGGAGCGCGTGATTGAGTTCCGCGTCCCCTGGGTGGACGACGCCGGCAACGTGCGGGTCAACCGGGGCTACCGGGTTCAGTACAACAGCGCCATCGGCCCCTACAAGGGCGGCCTGCGCTTCCATCCCTCCGTCAACCTCTCTGTCATCAAGTTCCTCGGCTTTGAGCAGATCCTGAAAAACTCCCTGACCACCCTGCCCATGGGCGGCGGCAAGGGCGGCTCCGACTTCGATCCCAAGGGCAAGAGCGACGCTGAGGTCATGCGCTTCTGCCAGAGCTTTATGACCGAGCTCTATCGCCACATCGGCCAGTTCACCGACACTCCGGCCGGCGACATCGGCGTGGGCGGCCGTGAGGTTGCGTATATGTACGGCCAGTACAAGCGCATCGTCGACCGCTTCGACGGCGGCGTCATCACCGGCAAG